>CAYREA010000004.1:0-95550 GCA_964423075.1 uncultured Rubrivivax sp.
CGATGGAGTCGTGGCCCATGAAGGGCGACAGCGTCACCGCGTCGGCGCGGTAGCGTTCGAAGGCTTCCCTGGCGTACTGCTCGGCGGTGGCGCCGATGTCGCCGCGCTTGGCGTCCAGGATCACCGGCACCGCGGGCGCCACCTCGCGGATGTGCGCCAGCAGCCGTTCCAGCTGGTCTTCGGCGCGCTGCGCGGCGAAGTAGGCGATCTGCGGCTTGAAGGCGCAGACGAGGTCCTTCGTGGCGTCGACGATGGCGGCGCAGAAATCGAAGGTGCGCGACGCGTCGCCCGTCCAGGGCGCCGGGAACTTCGCAGGTTCCGGGTCCAGGCCCACGCAGAGCATGGAGTCGTTGGCCGCCTGCGCGGCCACCAGCCGGCTGCGGAAGTCCGTCATGAAGCGAATCGCTTGGCCAGCACCGCGGCCATCCCCGTGTACGAACCCGGCGTCATGGCCAGCAGCCGCTGGCGGTCTTCCTCGGGCAGCGGCAGGCCGGCGATGAAGCCCTGCATCAGCTCGCGCGTGATGGGCTGGCCGCGGGTGAATTCCTTGAGCTGGTTGTACGGGTCGGGCAGGCCGTGGCGGCGCATCACCGTCTGCACCGGCTCGGCCAGCACTTCCCAGGCGGCGTCGAGGTCGGCGGCCAGTGCGGCCTCGTTGACTTCCAGCTTGTCGTGGCCGCGCGCCAGGCTGTCGCAGGCCAGGAGCGTGTAGCCCAGGGCCACGCCCATGTTGCGCAGCACGGTGCTGTCGGTCAGGTCGCGCTGCCAGCGGCTCACCGGCAGCTTGTGGCTCATGTGGCCCAGCAGCGCGTTGGCCAGGCCGAAGTTGCCCTCGGCGTTCTCGAAGTCGATCGGGTTCACCTTGTGCGGCATGGTGCTGCTGCCGACCTCGCCCTTCTTCAGCTTCTGCTTGAAATAGCCCACCGAGATGTAGCCCCAGACGTCGCGCGACCAGTCGATCAGCAGCGTGTTGGCGCGCGACACCGCGTCGAACAGCTCGGCCATGTAGTCGTGCGGCTCGATCTGGATGGTGTACGGGTTGAAGGCCAGGCCCAGGCGCTCTTCCACCACGCGGCGGCTGAAGGCTTCCCAGTCGAAGGCCGGGTAGGCCGCCAGGTGCGCGTTGTAGTTGCCCACCGCGCCGTTCATCTTGGCCAGCAGCGGCACGACCGCGATGCGCGCGCGCGCCGTGGCCAGGCGCGCGGCGACGTTGGCCACTTCCTTTCCCACCGTGGTGGGGCTGGCGGTCTGGCCGTGCGTGCGGCTGAGCATGGGCAGGCCGGCCATCGTGTGCGCCATCTTCGTCAGCTGATCCAGCAGCTTGTCGAAGGCCGGCAGCAGCGCCTGCTCGCGCGCACCTTTCAGCATCAGCGCGTGGCTGGTGTTGTTGATGTCTTCGCTGGTGCAGGCGAAGTGCACGAACTCGGCGGCGCGCTCCAGCTCGGGCTGGCCCTTGAAGCGCGCCTTGATCCACAGCTCCACGGCCTTGACGTCGTGGTTGGTGGTCTTCTCGATGTCCTTGATGGCCTGCGCGTCGGCCTCGCCGAAGCGCACGGTGAGCGAACGCAGCAGGCCGCGCGAAGCCTCGGTGAGCGGCTTGAACTCGTCGAAACCGGCGTCGGACAGGGCGATGAACCACTCGACCTCGACCCGCACGCGGTGGTGCATGAGGCCCAGTTCGGACAGCAGGGGGCGCAGCGGCGCCAGCTTGGCGGCATAGCGGCCGTCCAGCGGCGAGAGGGCGGACAGGGCAGAGAGATTCATGCAGGGCGGCGAGCTCGGCCCTGGGCGCAGGCCCGCGGTCGGGCCGTGGTGGCAGGGGGCCCTGATTCTAGGCGGCTGCCCAGCGGATCTCGAAGCGGCATTCGCTGTCGCCGCAGGCCTCGCAGACCACTTCCCGCACCCGGCTGTTGCGGTGCACCAGCACCTGGAACAGGCGTTCGAAGGTGGCGGCGTAGAAGTCGCAGGCGGGTGCTGCGGCCTGCAGGCCCTGGCACAGCGGGTTGTGGCGGATGCTCAGCACCACCGGCTGGCCCACACGCGCCTTGAACTCGCCGCTGCCGACGAAGGTCCAGGCGTTGCGCGTGATGGCGGCCAGCAGCACACGCGCCGACAGGCCCGCCGGCAAGCGCCTGAGCACGCGCTGCAGGGGTTTCGGGATGCGGTGCGCCAGCAGGTAGTCGGCCGTGGCCCGGCCGGCGGCGGCAGCCACGTCGCGCGCCTTGTCGACGCCCAGCGTCTCGCGCAGCGTGCGGTGCAGCTGGCGCACCTCGGCCTCTTCCACCATTTGCTGCGGCGGCTGCTGCAGATGGCGCAGCAGGCCGGCGCGTTCGAACAGATCGTGCGTGGCGCGGCTGCCCACGCGCGGCGGCAGGACTTCCGCCACGCGGGTGATGGCGTTGGGGCCGATGCGGCCGGCATGCAGGGTGGCGGCGGTCATGGCGCGCTCAGTGGCGCTGGGCCTGGGCTTCCGTCATCTGCTCGCTGCCACCGCCGCAGGCCAGCGCCGCCGCGGCGATCTCCTCGCCCTTCTTGCGCTTGTGCTCGATCTTCGGCCCGTGCATGGTCACCCAGCCCAGGTCGGCCTCGGCGATGGCGGCGGCGTCGGGCCGGCTCGCGTTGCGCTGCGCGTCGAAGCCGAAGTCCACCGTCTTCCTGGTCTGCGGGCCCCAGTAACCCACGCGCCCCAGGTCGTAGAAGGTGCGCTGGAAGCTGCTCTTGGCGAAGGCCTTCAGGCAGCCCATCAGGTACTTGCGGCGGAACTTGTCCTTCTCCCAGGGGTACTGGAAGAAGGTCTTGTTCATGAAGAAGCGGCGGTAGTTGTTCATCACCCGGTCGAGCAACTCGCCGCGGTCCATCGCGTCGGGTTTCATGATCGGGGTGACGAAGTTGTACTTCTCGAAGTCGAACACCTCGACCTTGTCGCCGAGCTCCTGGAACAGGTCCGAGAACGGCCAGGGCGTGTACATGGCCCAGTTGGCCATGTCGGGGTTCCAGTCGCGCGCCATCTGGTAGGTCTCTTCCAGCGTCTCGGCGGTTTCGTTCTCCAGGCCCACGATGAACTGCGCCTCGGTCACGATCCCGGCTTCCCTGAGCAGGCGGATGGCCTTCTTGTTCTGCTCGATCGTGGTTTCCTTGTTGAAGCGGTCGAGCTTCAGCTGCGCGGCGGCTTCGGTGCCCAGGCTCACGTGCACGAGGCCCGCCTGGCGGAACATCGGCAGCAGCTTCTCGTCGCGCAGGATGTCGGTGACGCGCGTGTTGATGCCCCATTGCACCGGCAGCTGGCGCGCGATCAGCTCTTCGCAGAACTGGATGAACTTCTTGCGGTGGATCGTCGGTTCCTCGTCGGCCAGGATGAAGAAGCCCACGCCGTGGTCCTTCACCAGCGCCTCGATCTCGTCGACCACGGCCTTGGGCTCGCGGATGCGGTAGTCGCGCCAGAACTTCCACTGGCTGCAGAAGCTGCAGGTGAAGGGGCAGCCGCGCGCGAAGTTGGGGATCGCCACACGCACGCCCAGCGGGATGTAGATGTACTTGTCCCACTCCAGGATGCCCCAGTCGGGCGTGATGCGGTCCAGGTCCTGGATCGGCGGCTCGGCCGGCGTGGCGACGATCTTGCCGCCGCCATCGACGAAAGCGATGCCGCGCACGCCGTTGTGGTCGTCGCGCCAGCTGCCGTCTTCCACCGCGCGCACGAAGTTCAGGAACACCTGCTCGCCTTCGCCGCGCACGACGGCGTCGATCCAGGGGGCTTCCTTCAGCACCTGCGGGTACATGAAGGTGCCGTGGATGCCGCCCAGCACGGTGACGATCTCGGGGTCCACTTCCTTGGCCACCTGCAGCAGCCGCTCGGCCTTGTAGATGGCCGGCGTAATGGCGGTGCAGCCGACGATGTGGGGCTTGATCTCGGCGATGCGCTCGCGCACCTGGTCGTCCGTCAGGTGGTGGGTCATGGCGTCGACGAAGGTGACGTCGGTGTAACCCGCGGCCTTCAGGTAGCCGGTGAGGTAGGCCACCCAGGCGGGCGGCCAGTTGCCGGCGATCTCGGCGCCACCCGAGTGGTAGTTGGGATGGATGAGCAGGATGCGCATGACGAACCACGGGCTGCGGATGGAGCTTCACCGTAAGCGGGCGGCGGCGGGCTGGGTTTGCGTTGTGTCAAATTCACATGACACATGAGCTGTCAGTCCATGATGACAAACCCGCAGGCCCTGGTTGCCTGCCGCATAACATGCGGCCGATGCGCCTTACCCCTGCCCGCGCCGCCTGCCTGGCGGCGGCCCTGCTGATCGCCGGCTGCCAGCGCGCCGAACAGACGCCGGCGGCGGCCACCGCCGCCTCGGCGCCTGCTGCCGCCCCGGTCAACCCCGCCCTGGCCCAGGACCTGCGTGCCCGCGCCGACGCCCTGCTGGCCGCGCACCGCCAGATGATCGTGCTGATGAGCGACGAACGTGCGCTCGACCCCGCCACGCGGCGCGCGGTGAGCACCGTCGGCCAGATGCTGTTCCACGACCTGCTGGCCAAGCAGGAGGCGCTGCTGGGTCTGGCGGCCAGGACCACCGACCCCGCCACGGTGCCGGCGCTGAACGCACTGCTGGACGTGATCGAGTCCGAGCCCTCGTGGTTCGACGCCGACCGGCTGGCCTTCAAGGAGTTCCTCGCGCGCCTGGCCACCACCTACGGCAACGCGCAGAGCCTGCCCGGCCTGAAGCTGGCGCGCCGCGCCGCCGACGACGTGGCCGTGCTGGCCGAGGTGGAAGCCGCCTACGACAAGGAGCTGAAGGAGATCTTCGGCCGCTACGCGCAACGCGGCATCGAGCTCAAGCGCGAGAAGTGGGCCGACTACGTGGCCAAGCTGCGCGGCGTCTACACGCGCGAGCAGATCCTGAGGGACTACGCCACCATCGTGCCCTACCGCGAGCCGCCGCCCGAGAAGGGCAGCAAGCCCGGCAGCGCGCCGCGCAGCGAGGCCGATGCGCGCGAGATCTTCGGCACCAGCCTGCCGCCCAAGACCGTGGTGCTGACCTTCGACGACGGCCCGCACCCGCGCTACACCGACGAGATCCTCGACATCCTCAAGCGCTTCGACGCGCCGGCCATCTTCTTCCACCTCGGCCGCAACCTGGGCGCGGTGGGCACCGACGGCAAGCCCAGGCCGGGCGCGCAGATGGCCGTGGCCCAGCGCGTGCTGGCCGCCGGCCACCAGCTCGCCAACCACAGCTACAGCCACAGCGTGATGGCCAAGCTGGCCGAGGTGGCCGTGCGCGACGAGGCCGCGAACACCGAGGCGCTGCTCGACGCCGCCGGCCGCACGCCCAGCGCCTTGTTCCGCTTTCCCTACGGCGCGCGCAACGAGGGCTCGCTATCCACCGTGGAAGCGCTGAAGCTGCGCTCGATGATGTGGAACATCGACTCGATGGACTGGGCCGACCCGGTGCCCAAGTCGATCGCCGAGCGCGTGCTGGCGGAAACGGCCAAGGCCGGCCGCGGCGTCATCCTGTTCCACGACATCCAGGCCCGCACCGTGCAGGCACTGCCGCTGGTGCTGGACCAGCTCGTCGCCGACGGCTACCGCTTCGCCATCTGGAAGGACGGTCGCTTCGTCGTGAGCCCCGGCCGCAAGGGCGCGCCCGACACGGCACCCTCCGCCGGTGACGCGCTCTACCGCGACAGCCACGCGCTCATCATCGGCATCGACCGCTACACCCAGTGGCCCGCGCTGCAGTACGCGGTGCGGGACGCCAAGGCGATGCAGGACACGCTGCTCACGCGCTTCGGCTTCAAGCCCGAGAACGTCACCCTGCTGACGGACGCGCAGGCCACGCGCACCAACATCCTGTCCGCTCTCAACCAGAAGCTGGCCGACAGCAAGCAGGTCAAGCGCGACGACCGCGTCTTCGTCTTCTACGCCGGCCACGGCGGCACGCGGAAACTCGCCAGTGGGCGCGACGTGGGCTACCTGATCCCGGTGGACGCGCCGCAAGGCGACTTCGCCAGCGAGGCCGTCTCGATGCCGCAGCTGCAGGAGGTGGCCGAGGCGCTGGCGGCCAAGCACGTGCTCTTCGTCATCGACGCCTGCTACTCGGGCCTGGGCCTCACGCGCGCGGGCGGCAGCACCGGCGGCTCGAGGAACTTCCTGGCCGACAACGCGCGCCGCCAGGGCCGCCAGATGATGACCGCCGGCGGTGCCGACCAGCAGGTGGCCGACGACGGCCCGGGCGGCCATTCGGCCTTCACCTGGACGCTGCTGCAGGCGCTGCAGGGCAAGGCTGATCTCAACGGCGACGGTTTCATCACCGGCACCGAGCTGGCGGCCTACGTGGCGCCGGCGGTCTCATCCATTGCGCGCCAGACACCGGCGTTCGGCAACCTGCCGGGCAGCGAGGGCGGCGAGTTCGTGTTCGAGCTGCCGGTTGAACGCGAGGCCTTGTCGGGCGACAGCCGCCAGCTCGATGCCGGCGCCAGCGCGCTGGCGCAGCGCATCGCCGCGGCGCAGCCGTCGGCCAGCGCGCCGGTGGTGGTGGTGAAGAACCTCGACGGCAGCGACAACAAGCTCACGGTGCCTGCCGCCGCCGACCTGCCGCCACGCGTGGCCGCCCAGCGCGACAACGACCGTGGCCTGGTGCTGTACCGCGAGCGCCGCTACGACGAGGCCGAAGCCGCGTTCACCGAGGCGCTGAAACACCTGCCGCGCTTCGCACTGGCCGCCAACAACCTGGGCTTCGTCTACTACAAGCGTGGCAAGCCGGTGGAAGCGGCGCGCTGGTTCGAGAAGGCCATCGAGATGGATGGCAGCCGCGCCCTGGCCTGGCTGAACCTGGGCGACGCGCAACTGCTGGCCGGCGACGAAGCCAAGGCCGCGACGGCCTACGCTACTTTCGTGGGCTTGGCGCCCAAACATCCGCGTGCCGCCGAGATCCAGGCCTGGGTGGCCGCACCCGGCCAGGCACCGAAACCGAAGCCGCCGGTCTGAACCGGAACGGCACTTGCTATAACGCCCCACACCCGACACATCGCCAAGAGGAGAACCCGCATGCCAATGAACCGTCGCCACGCCCTGGCCCTGGCCGCCGCCCTGGCCGCCCCCGCCCTCGTGCACGCCCAGGCCCCCAAGCTCAAGGTCGCCGCCATCTACACCGTGCCCGTCGAACAGCAATGGGTCAGCCGCATCGACAAGGCCCTGAAGGCCGCGGTGGCACGCGGTGAGGTCGAGTACGTGTTCAGCGAGAACGTCGCCAACGCCGACTACGAGCGCGTGATGCGCCAGTACGCCGAGAAGGGCAACACCCTCATCGTCGGCGAGAGCTTCGCGGTGGAAGCCGCCGCGCGCAAGGTGGCCAAGGACTACCCCAAGGTCAGCTTCCTGATGGGCAGCAGCGGCAAGCCGCAGGAGCCCAACTTCAGCGTCTTCGACAACTACATCCAGGAGCCGGCGTACCTGTCGGGCCTGGTGGCCGGCGGCATGAGCAAGAGCGGCAAGATCGGGATGGTGGGTGGCTTCCCCATCCCCGAGGTGAACCGCCTCATGAACGCCTTCATGGCGGGCGTGAAGGAAGTGAACCCGAAGGCCGAGTTCACCATCACCTTCATCAACAGCTGGTTCGACCCGCCCAAGGCCAAGGAAGCCGCCTTCGCGATGGTCGACAAGGGCGCCGATGTGCTCTACGCCGAACGCTTCGGCGTCAGCGATGCGGCCAAGGAACGCAAGGTGCTGGCCATCGGCAACGTCATCAACACCCAGGCCCAGTACCCCGACACCGTGGTGGCCAGCGCGCTGTGGAACATGGAGCCCACCATCGACGCGGCGCTGGCCGCGGTGAAGGCCGGCAAGTTCAAGGCCGAGGACTACGGCAAGTACTCCACCATGAAGTTCAAGGGCAGCGAGCTCAGCCCGCTGGGCAGCTTCGAGAGCAAGGTGCCCAAGGCCATCGTCGACAAGGTGAAGGCGCGCGAGAAGGAGATCGCGGCCGGCACCTTCACGGTGAAGGTGGACGACGCGCAGCCGAAGGCAAAGTAGGCCCGTGGCCACGCCGGGCGTGCGCGCCCTCTGCTTCGACATCTTCGGCACCGTGGTCGACTGGTACGGCAGCATCGCTGCCGAGGTGGCGCGCATCGGCCTGCCCATCGACGGCGGCGAATTCGCCCGGGCCTGGCGCGCCGGCTACCAGCCGGCGATGCAGGACGTGCGCAGCGGCGCGCTGCCGTGGACGAGCATCGACGGCCTGCACCGGCGCATCCTCGAGCGCATCCTGGCCGAGCGCGGCCTCGCCCTGCCCGAGCCGCAGATCAGCGACTTCAACCGCATCTGGCACCGCCTGAACCCGTGGGGCGACAGCGTGCCGGGGCTCACGCGCCTGAAGCAGAAGCACGTCATTGCCAGCCTGTCCAACGGCAACGTGGCCCTGCTCGTGAACATGGCCAAGCATGCCGGGCTGCCCTGGGACACGGTGCTGTCGGCCGAGCTCTTCCACCACTACAAGCCCGACCCCGAGGTCTATCTCGGCGCGGCGCGCCTGCTGGGCCTGGCGCCGCAAGAGGTGATGATGGTCGCGGCACACCCCAGCGACCTGCGCGCCGCCGCCGCCTGCGGCCTGCGCACGGCCTACGTGGCGCGGCCGCTGGAGCAGGGCCCGGGCGGCGCGATGGAGCCCTGGAAGGCGGGCGAGTTCGACATCGCGGTCGACAGCCTCACCGAGCTGGCTGGCCGCCTGGGCGCCTGAGCGCGCAGGCTCAGACCAGCAGCGTGACCATGCCCACCCCGCCCAGGGCCACGGCGAGCGTCACCAGGTAGAGCAGCGTCACGAGGCCCGCGCGCAGGAAACGCGGCCAGCGCCGGCCGCCGTAGACGCGGCGCATGGCCAGCATCGTGTACCAGGGCACGGCGATGAAGGCCGGCACGCTGAGCCAGGCCAGGTCGGGCAGCGTCAGCGCCAGCGCCAGGAACCAGAAGGCGTGCACGTGCAGCGCGAACACCAGGTGTTCGGTGTAGCGCATGCGGCGGTTGAAGTAGACCAGCTTGAGCCACAGCGCGAAGCTGGGCAGCAGCACGAACATCGCGCCGCCCAGGTTGCCCAGGAAGCGCTCCTTCAGCGCCTCGAACTGCTGGCCCATCTCCTTGGGATCGAAATCGATGCGGCGCTGCAGGCGCTGGCACATCCAGCCGGGCAGGTCGTGGCAGAAGAACTTGCCGTCCTTCACCCCGGCCCTGCCGCCGAACATGGCCAGGTTCAGGCTGCGGGCCTCGGCGCCCTGCTCGGCCTGCGCAGGCGGCGTGATGTTGACCTTCACCGTGCCCATCGTGCCGGCCGCGCGCATGGCCAGAAGCACCAGCAGGCTGATGGTGAGGTACAGCCGCAACGGCAGCACGTAATGCTTGCGCTGGCCGTCAAGGTAGCGGCGCGTCAGCTCGCCGGGTTTGAGCAGCAGCAGCTTGAGCGTGCGCCACAGTGCGCCTTCGGTGCTGAAGTAGGCGCCGCCGAACTGCTGCAGGAACTCGCCCAGCGTGGGCGGCTTGACGTGCGTCTCCTGCCCGCAGGCCGGGCAGAAGCGGCGCGAGCGCGGCAGGTCGGCCAGGCTCTCGCCGCAGTTCGGGCAGTGCAGCGGCGTGGTGTTCACAGCAGCAGCGCGGCCAGCGTCACCGCCGCCACGATGGGCACCACCAGCGCCACGTGTGCCACGGCCAGCACCAGCTGGCGCACGAGCAGCGCCCACCAGCGCCCGCCATAGACACGCCGCAGCGCCAGCAGCCAGTACACCGGCGCCACCAGCAGCGCAACCAGCCCCACGTATTCACCGCCCACCATCACCAGCGCCGCCAGCAGGAACCAGAAGGCGTGCAGGTGCAAGGCGAAGATCAGGTGCTCGGTGTAGTGCAGGCGCCGGTTGCGGAACAGCAGCCACAGGCCGAAGGCAAAACCCGGCAGCAGCGCGAAGCTGACGTAACCGGCGTAGCCGGCAACGCGCTCGCCCACCTTCTGCATCTGCAGCACCACACCGCGCGCGTCGCGGCTCAGGCGTGTCTCGATGCGCCGGCAAAGCCACGGCGAGAGGCCTTCGCAGAAGAACACGCCCTCATCGAGGCCGGCGCGGCCCAGCCCGAGGTTGAGCTCCATCGAGAAGCTCGTGCCCGACAGCGCATTAGTGACCTCGGGGTCGTCGAAGTCGGCGTACTCCAGGCTGGCCACGATGCGCATGGTCAGCAGCATCAGCACGCTGATGGTGAGGAACAGGCGCAGCGGCAGCACGTAGTGCTTGCGCCGGCCGGCCAGGTATTGCGCCGTCAGTTCGCCGGGTTGGGTGAGCAGCAGCTTGAAGGTGCGCCACAGCGCGCCTTCGGTGCTGAAGTAGGCGCCGCCGAACTGCTGCAGGAATTCGCCCAGCGTGGGCGCCTTGATGGTGGTTTCCTGCCCGCAGGCCGGGCAGTAGCGCGGCATGGGCAGCATCGCGTTGCCGGCCAGCGGGTGGCTGCAGTTGGGGCAGGGGGGCGGGTTCATCGGCGCCGCGATGGTACCGAGCGCGCGGGCATCGGCGCCTTGCGCTTAGCATCCCCGCGCCCGAAACCACCGCCCTGGCCCGCCTGCGCAGCTGCTCCCGATGTGGCCCCCTGCCCCCGCACCCACCCGCGAAGCCGGCATCGTCGGCTCGCGGCTGTACTGGGTGGGCTCGCTGGTGCTGCACGGCGCGATGGTCCTGTTGCTGATGGCCTTGCCCGGCCTCGGCGCGGTGCAGCAGGCCCGCAGCGCCGCCACCGAGGCCGCCGCGGTGGAGCGGCGGCTGAAGGACACCGAGACACGCGCGCTGCAGCAAGGCGTGCGCGAACTCGAACAGATCCGCCGGCTGATGGACGCGCTGGCCGGCCCGCCGGGCAGCGCCACCGAACCCGAGCCCGCGCGGGCCGCCAGCACGCCGGGTGCGCCCGCCGATCTGGCGGCACGCGCGCAGGCCCTGGCCGCGGCCATCGAGGCGGCCGACCGCCGCCTGCAGATCGCCGAGCTGGCGCGCCTGACCCGCGTGCCGCCCGCCGAAGCCGCCCGCCAGCTGGATGCCGAGGCCAAGGCCCGCCCTCCCGCGGCCCCGCCGGCTGAAACGCCGGCAGAGAAGATCGCCCGGCTGCAGCGCCAGGCGCAAGACGTGCTGCAGCGCGCGCAGGCCGTGCGCGCGGCGCCGGAGCAGGGCGTGCGCCTTGCGCGGCCGCCGCTGCCACAGCGCCAGCTCGCACTCGGCGCGGGCGGCGACGCCGACCGCCCCACCGTTGGCGGCAAGCCCGGTGGTGTGGCCGACGGCACTGCGGCAGGCGTCGGCAGCGAAGGTGGCCGCCACGCGCTCGGCGAGACCCGGCTCCCGCCACCCGGCCGCGGCGACGGCCTCGCTGCGGCCAGCTCCCAGGCCGCACCCGGCAACGGCCTTGCGCCCACACCCCGCCCCGCCGGCCCCGCCCGCGGCGCGATGCCCAGCGACCGCCACGAGCTGGTCGCCCGCGCCGGCCCGGCAGGCACCGAGCCCGCCGTCGGACCCGGGGCCGGTGGCCGCACCATCGGCCCACATGGCGTCTACGCCGACCGCGTCTACCTCGACAGCTGGTACGTGATCGGGCCTTTCGAAGGGCGCGGCGCGCAGTCGATGCAGCTGCGCTATCCGCCCGAGGACGGCGTCGACCTCGAAGCCAGCTACCGCGGGCTGGAAGGCCGCCTGCTCGGCTGGGCCTATGCCAGCCGCGGCTTCTACCCCTTCGTGCCGCCAGACCGCGCCGAGAACGCCGTGTACTACGCCTACACCGAGCTGCGCGTGGCGCAGCCGTTGGACCTGTGGATGAGCTTTGCCGCCGACGACGACCTCAAGGTCTGGCTCAACGGCCAGCCCGTGTGGCACAGCGAGCCGGCCGACAAGCCCTGGTACCGCATGCCCTTCTACTTCGCCCACGAGCAGGCCGCGAGCATGGCCCTTGCCGAAGGCTCGCGCCGCGTGCGGCTCGAACCCGGCGTGCACCGGATGCTGGTGAAGCTCTACAACCGGCACAACTACGCCTTCTTCTCCATCGTGCTCAGCCCCTGAAGCCTCACACCCATGGCAGCTCCATTTGATCTCTACAGTCAGTTTGCCGCCGGCGGCGTGGCCATCTGGTTCACCGCGGCCCTGTCCCTCGTCGCGGTGGCGGTGGTGCTGGAACGGCTGCACCACCTGCGCCGCGCGGCCCTCGCGCCCGCGGGCCTGGTGGACGCCGTGCTGCCGCTGTGGAACCAGGGCCGCTACGACGAGCTGGAGCGCGAACTGCAGCGGCGTGACAGCGTGCTGGCGCGCACCCTGCGCTTCGTGCTCGACAACCGCGCGCGCTGGCCGGTGGAGCTGCTGTCGCAGCGCGCCGGCGAGCTGGCCTCGCGCGAGCTGCGCCGCCACCAGCAGCGGGCCTACCCGCTGGCCGTCATCGCGACGGTGGCGCCGATCATCGGCCTCCTGGGCACGGTGGTCGGCATGATCGAGGCCTTCCACGTCATCGCCTTCACGGGCGGCGTGGGCGACGCGGCGCTGCTGGCCGGCGGCATCTCCAAGGCCCTGGTGAACACCGCCGCGGGCCTGGCGGTGGCGCTGCCGGCGCTGGGCTTCCACCACTTCTTCCGCCACCG
This sequence comes from uncultured Rubrivivax sp., assembly GCA_964423075.1. Classification (GTDB taxonomy): domain Bacteria; phylum Pseudomonadota; class Gammaproteobacteria; order Burkholderiales; family Burkholderiaceae_C; genus Rubrivivax. The sequence continues at coordinate 12,621 of CAYREA010000004.1, forward strand.
CCTCACGGTCAGCGGCCTCACGCTCGAAGACGAGGTCGAGCGTGTGTTCGACGGCTGCCTGCGCGAAGGAGCGCGCTGATGCGCATCGACCTCGGTGACGACGAGCAGCCCGAGATCGGCCTGATCGCGCTGATCGACTGCATCTTCTTCCTGCTGATGTTCTTCATGGTGGCCACCTCGTTCAAGCACGAGGCCGAGGGCGCGCAGAAGGGGCTGCCGATCCGGCTGCCGCAGTCGGCGGTGTCGCTGGACAAGCAGGTGGCGCTGGAGCGTGCGCTGGCCATTGGCGTCGACGCCAAGGGCGGCCTCTACCTCGACAACCAGCCGGTCACGCTGACCGCCCTGCGCGAGCGCCTGCGCGACGAGGCGCAGCGCGACCGTGGCTTGCTGGTGCGCATCGACGGCGACGCCAACGTGCCCTACCAGTCGATCATCCACCTCGTGGACCTGTGCCAGTTCGAAGGGCTCACGAACATCGCGTTGAAGGCACGGCGCGGGCGGTGAAGGCCCGGCCCGATAGCATCGGGCTCATGCCCGAGACCGTCCTGCGCCTGCAAGGCATCACCAAGCGCTTCGGCAGTCTGCTGGCCAATGACGGCATCTCGCTGGAGCTGGCACGCGGCGAGGTGCTGGCCCTGCTGGGCGAGAACGGCGCCGGCAAGAGCACGCTGGTGAGCATCCTCTTCGGCCACTACGTCGCCGATGCCGGCACCATCACGGTGAACGGTGCCGCCCTGCCACCCGGCCAACCGCGTGCCGCGCTGGCCGCGGGCATCGGCATGGTGCACCAGCACTTCACGCTGGCGCACAACCTCAGCGTGCTGGACAACGTGATGCTGGGCAGCGAAAGCCTCTGGTCACCCCGCTCGCAGCGCGACGCCGCGCGCCAGCGCCTGCTGCAAGAGGCGCAGCGCTTCGGCCTGCAGGTGAACCCCGATGCGCGCGTGGGCCAGCTCTCGGTGGGCGAACGCCAGCGCGTGGAGATCTTGAAGGCCCTGGTGCGCGGCGCGCGCATCCTGATCCTGGACGAGCCCACCGCCGTGCTCACGCCGCAGGAGAGTGCCAGCCTCTTCGCCACGCTGGCTCAGATGGTGGCGCAGGGCCTGTCCATCGTCTTCATCAGCCACAAGCTCGACGAGGTGCTGCGCGTCTCGCAGCGCATCGCGGTGCTGCGCAACGGCCGCCTGGTGGCCGAGCTGCCGGCCGCGGGCGCGGACAAGGCGCTGTTGGCCGAGGCCATGGTCGGCCGCAGCGTGGCCCCCGCCCGCCGCGCGGCCACGACGCCCGGCGCCGTGGTCTGTGCTCTGCATGGCGCCACGGTGCGCGGCACAGGCGCGCGGCCCCTGCTAGATGGCGTCGACCTGGAGGTGCGCGCCGGCGAGGTGGTGGCCATCGCCGGTGTCTCCGGCAACGGCCAGGCCACGCTGGCCGACGTGCTGTGCGGCGAACGCGCGCTGGATGCCGGCACGTTGCACCTCAGCGGCCAGCCCCTGCGCGCAAGGCCGCGCGACTTCATCGAAGCCGGCATCGCGCGTGTGCCCGAAGACCGCCACGCCGTGGGCGTGGTGGGTGATCTGGCGCTGTGGGAAAACGCCGTGCTCGAACGCCACGCCGGCCGCGAGTTCTCACGTGCCGGCTGGCTGAAACGCGGCGCCGCGATGGCCTTCGCGCGGGGCCTCGTCGAACGTTTCGACGTGCGCGGCACCGAAGGCAGCGGCGTGCACACCACCACGCGCCGGCTGTCGGGCGGCAACATGCAGAAGCTGATCCTCGGCCGCGCGCTGTCCACCACGCAGCGCCCGCCCTTGATCGTCGCCAACCAGCCCACCTGGGGCCTGGACATCGGCGCCGTGGCTTACGTGCACCAGCAGCTGCTCGACGCGGCCGCGGCCGGCAGCGCGGTGCTGGTGATCAGCGAAGACCTCGACGAAGTCTTCGCGCTGGCACACCGCATCGCCGTGATGCACCAGGGCCGGCTCTCGCCCGCACAGCCCACGCCCGAATGGACCATGGCCCGTATCGGCCTGGCGATGGCCGGCACCGAACATGCTGCGGCTTGAGAGCCGCGAGCACGCGCCACGCGCCCTGCTGCTGGGCGCGCCGCTGCTGGCCATCGCCTTCACGCTGGCGGTGAGCTCGCTGCTGGTGGCCTGGGCCGGCGCGCCGGTGGGGCAAGCGTATGCGCTGCTGCTGCAAGGCGGCTTCGGCTCGCGCTTTGCCTGGACCGAAACGCTCACCCGTGCCACCCCGCTCATCTTCACCGGCCTGGCCGCGGCGCTGGCCTTCCGCGCGCGGCTCTTCAACATCGGCGCCGAGGGCCAGCTCTACGCCGGTGCACTGGCCGCGGTGGCCGTGGGCGGGCTGCATGGCGGCAGCGGCTTCGACGCACCGGCCTGGCTGCTGTTCCCGCTGATGCTGGCCGCCGCCGCGCTGGCCGGCGCCCTGTTGCTGCTGGTACCGGCGTGGCTGAAGAGCCGCCTGGCGGTGGACGAGGTGGTGACCACGCTGCTGCTCAACTTCATCGTGCTGCTCTTCGTGGGTGCGATGCTCGACGGGCCGATGAAGGACCCCAGCGCGATGGGCTGGCCGCAGAGCGTGGCGCTGCAGGACAGCCTGCAGCTGGGCAAGCTGGTCGAACGCAGCCGCGTGCACACCGGCCTGCTCATCGCGCTGGCCTGCGCGCTGGCAGCCTGGGTGCTGCTGAAACACACCACCCACGGCTTCCAGATGCGCGCCGTGGGCTCGGGTACACGCGCCGCCGCTTTTGCCGGCATGCCGGTGGCCTGGGTGACGGTGAAAGTGGCGCTGCTGTCGGGCGCGCTGGCCGGCGTGGCGGGTGCCGTGGAAGTGGCTGGCCGCGCCGGCTATGTCACGCTCGACATGAGCCCGGGTTACGGCTACACCGGCATCGTCATCGCGATGCTGGCCGCGCTGCACCCGCTGTTCGTGGTGGCCGCGGCGGTGTTCGTGGCCGGCATCCTGGTGGGCGCCGACAGCATGAGCCGCGCGGTGGGCGTGCCCACCTACATTGCCGACGTGATCGTCGCAGTCGCACTCATCGCGATGCTGGTGGCCACGATGTTCACCCAGGTGCGGGTGCGCTGGCGATGAACGAGCTGCTCGAGCTGCTGGCGGGCGCGCCCTTCTGGGTGTCGGTGCTGCGCCTGGCCACGCCGCTGATCCTGGGCACGCTGGGCGTGCTGCTGTGCGAACGCGCGGGGGTGCTGAACCTGGGCATCGAAGGCATCATGGTCGCAGGCGCCTTCACGGGCTGGCTGGCAGTGCACATGGGCGCCACGCTCTGGGGCGGCGTGCTGGTGGCCGCACTCACGGGTGCGGCACTGGGCTTGCTGCACGCCTTCCTGACGGTGACGCTGGCGCTGTCGCAGCACGTCGCCGGCCTGGGCCTCACGCTGCTGGCCACGAGCCTGGCGAGTTATGCCTACCGCGTGAGCTTCCCGAAGGTGGAGCGGCCACCCACCATCGAGGCCTTCGGTCCGATGGAAGGCCTGCCCATCCCCATCCTCAACGCGCAGACACCGCTCACGCTGCTGGCCCTGCTGCTGGTGCCGCTGGTGGCCTGGCTGCTGAACCGCACGCCGCTGGGCCTGGCCTGGCGCGCGGTGGGCGAGAACCCGGCCGCGGTGGAAGGCCAGGGCCTGAGCGTGGCCGGCCTGCGCTACGGCGCCGTGGTGGCGGGCTCGGCGCTGATGGGCGTGGCCGGCGCCTTCCTCACGCTGGCGGCCTTCAACGCCTTCTTCTTCAACATGGTCAACGGCCGCGGCTGGGTGTGCGTGGCGCTGGTGGTGTTTGCTTCCTGGCGGCCGGGCAAGGCCCTCTTCGGCGCGCTGCTGTTCGCCTTCTTCGACGCGCTGCAGCTGCGCCTGCAGCAGGCCGGCGGCGGTGTGCTCGGCGTGGAGATGCCCTACCAGGTCTACCTGATGCTGCCCTACGCGATGGCCATCGTCGCGCTGGTGCTCATGGCGCGCCGCGCCGCCGTGCCACAGGCGCTGATGAAGCCCTATCGGAAAGGCGAACGTTGACCGGCCCGATCACGCGCAGCTCTGCACCACGGCCGGCGCCGTATCCACCCCCTGCAGCGTGAGCGGCGCGCTCAGGGCGCGGCCGTCGATGTCGAACAGCTGCACCACCACCCCGGTGCCCGAACGCACCGCGCTCAGCGACGCGTACTGCGTGTCGACGGCGCCCAGGCTGCGCACCACGCCGTGGAAACGCGGTGCCTGGCCGGGCAGCTGGCCCCAGTTGCCGCTGAACTGCAGGCCCGCACAGAACACCTCCAGGTCGGCCGCGTTGCCTTCCAGGCGCAGCAGCGCGTTGCGCCGGGTGGGGTTGTCGGCCAGCAGGCTGAGGCCGGTGCCGAGCGCGGCGGCCGCGGTGCCGGGCAGGCCGCTGCAGCGCAGCAGGTCGGCAAAGCCGCTTTCGCACACCGGCTTCAGCACCAGGCCGGCCGGCGGCTCGGTGGCGGTGCCGGTGCCCGTGCCACCGATGCCGGGGCCGCAGCCGGCCAGGGCCAGCAGCAGCAGGATGACGGCCAGCGCGTGCTGGAACAGGGTGCGGCGGGCCATCGTTCACTCCTCGGGTTCGCTGTAGAAGTACACGCCGAAACGCGCGCGGTGGCGCGGTACGCCGGCGGGCAGTTGGGTATCGGCATCAAAGCGCGCCTGCGCCACCTTCATCACCGCCGCCTGCGCCGCCTGCCAGGCCGCGGTGGAGGCTTCGTGCAGGCGGATCGCCGAATCGGCGCTGATCTGGTCGACGAACACCGCCTGCTCCAGGAAGTTGGCGCGTCCGTGCAGGTTGGCGGCGGCCGCGGCGGCGTGATCGTGCAGGTTGGCGGCCATCAGCCAGGACATCTCGTCCAGGCCCTGGCGCGGCGCGAAGCCGCTGTGTTCCAGCAGCAGCTGTTCGCCCTGCTCGCCCTCTGCGCGCGCCACGCCCAGGCGCAGCAGTTCGTCCATCACGGCACGCGGGCGCACGTCGCTGCTGACGGCGGCCACCAGGGCGTCGAAGCTCAGCGCCGCGCCGCTCTTGGGCAGCACCCGCGGCGCCCCCTGCGCGTCCTGGTAGCCGGGTTCGTTCATCCAGCGCGCCACCACCTGCGCCGCCAGGCCCAGCGGCGGCGGCGCGGCATCGGCCTCGGGCGCGGCGCGGCTGAGGTTGCGCACGTCGCGCCGGTGCACGCCGCACAGCAGCGTGACGGCGCTGTCGGTCTGCGCCATGCCGCGCTCGGTCAGCTCGGCGCGCGCGGCGTCGAGGAACACGCGCTTGAGCGCGGCCGCCAGCACGGGGTAGGTGACGCCGCTGCGCAGCAGCAGGCGCACCAGCGGGCGCAGCACGCGCAGCACGCGGTCGAGGATGAGGGTGGGTTCTGGGGTGCTCACGCGCAATTCTGTTGCCGCCCGTTTCCGGTCTGATTTGACAGTGATGACAGCACTGTGGGATATTGTCCCACACTTCCGGAGGCAACGGAAGCCGTCTTGAGGAAAGGACACGAACATGAAGACCTTGTTGTTGCGCCTGGCTGCGCCGCTGTTGTCGTTGCTGGCCCTGGCCGCCTGTGGCGGCGGCGGTGGTGGCAGCGCGACACCGCCCGGTGACACACCCGACACGCGCTCGGTGCGCCTGGCCGTCTCGCGCCCCGGTGACCTGGCCGGCTACGTGCAGGAACGCCTGCGCGCCCGCGGCAGCAGCCCGGGCCCGGCCTCGACCACCGTGCTGCCGGCGCCCAGCGCCGCGGCCGCGCCGCCGCCGCGTTCCAGCACCCCGCTGCAGGAAGCCGGCGTCGACGAGCCCGACCTGCTGAAGAGCGACGGCGCGGCCCTGTACACGATGCGCGCCACGGCCGGCGGCAAGGTAGAGGTGGACGCCTACACCCGCGACGCCAACGGCCGCGCGGTGAAACAGAAGACCGTGCCGCTGCCGGCTGAGGACGCGATCTCGGCCGACCCCGCCGGCATGGTGCTGGGCAGCGACAACGAGGTGCTGGCCGCCATCACCCGCCGCTGGCACCGCACCGACGACGGTGGCGTGATCTGCCCCGACGTGTGCCCGGCGCTCGCCGCGTCGATCCTGCCGACGATGCTGCGCAGCAGCGTCGGCGTGCAGCGCCTGGAGGTGGGCGAGGTGACGACGGCGCGTGTCGGCACGAGCCTGTCGATCGAAGGCGACCTGGTGGCGGGCCGGCGCGTTGGCGACACCTTGGTGCTCGTCACCCGCCACTGGCCGCGCCTGCCCATCGACGCACTGCCGCCCAACGCCAACGCCGCGGCGCGCGAGGCCGCCATCACCAGCACCACGGCGGCCCACGTGCTGCCGAAGATGCGACGCAACGGCGGCGCGGCGACGGCGCTGCTGTCGGACACCGACTGCTGGACGCAGCCGGCCAACGGCTCCACCCACATCGCGGTGACCACCGTCACGCTGCTGGACCTGCGCGCCGCCGACCTGGCGCCGAAGAGCCGCTGCTTCGTGGGCGGCAGCGAGGCGCTGTACATGACGCCGCAGCACCTGTACCTGGCCACCACACGCTGGGTCTACACGATGAACGACGGCCTGATCGCCTACCCGGCCGAGACCCGCACCGACATCCACAAGTTCGCGCTGACGGCCGGTGATCTGAGCTACCGCGCCTCGGGCGAGGTGGCCGGCCACCTGGGCTGGAACCCCGACTTCAACAGCTACCGCTTCAGCGAATGGAACGGCGACCTGCGCGTGCTCACCTACACCGGCAGCACCGGCTGGTTCTCGATCAACGACGCCACCGCCATCGGTGCCCCCCCGCCTTCACCGGCGCGCCTGACCGTGCTGCGCGAACGCAGCAGCGACCAGACCCTGCAGACCGTGGCCACGCTGCCCAACGCGCAGCGCAGCACCCCGCTGGGCAAGCCGGGCGAGCAGGTGCGCGCGGTGCGTTTCATCGGCACGCGCGGCTACGTGGTGACCTTCCGCACCATCGACCCGCTGTATGTGCTGGACCTGGCCGACCCGGCCGACCCGAAGGTGGCCGGCGCGCTGGAGGTGCCGGGCTTCTCGGACCAGCTGCTGCCCATGGCCGACGGCCTGCTGCTGGGCGTGGGCCACTCGGTCAACGAGAGCGGGCGCCTGGGCGGCCTGAAGCTCTCGCTGTTCGACGTGGCCGACCCCGCGCAGCCGCGTGAACTGTCGAGCTACGCCGTGGGCATGGCCGGCAGCATCAGTGCGCTGGACAGCTCGCCGCACGGGGTCAACTGGCTGGTGAAGGACGGTGTGGCACGCGTGGCGCTGCCGGGGCTGCTGACGGTGATCGACTGGGGCGCCAGCCTGCAGGGCCTGCTGCGGGTGGAGGTGGATACCGCAGCCCGCACCCTGGTGGCACGCGAGCCGCTGGACCTGACCGGGCCGCGGCCGGGCGACAACGTCAGCGCAGACCGCAGCCTGCAGATCGGCGACCAGGTCTACTACTCGCGCAACGGCAGCCTGTCGACCTACGACTGGTGACCGTCGGCGGCAGCCACCGCCTGCATGAAGGCGGTGAGCTTGCCGGCATCAAGCCGGCCATCGCTGCGCACGCCGGTGCACAGGTCCAGGCCGTAGGGCTGCACCGCGGCGATGGCCTGCCCCACGTTGTGCACACGCAGGCCGCCGGCCAGCCACAAGGGCAGCGGGAAGACGGCGTCGCGGATGCGGCGGCTCAAGGCCCAGTCGTGCGTGCGGCCGGTGCCGCCGAGTTCCTTCACCGCGAGTGCCGGGTTGCCGGAGTCGAGCAGCAGGGCGTCGACGAAGGGCGCCACGGCCAGCGCCTCGTCGACAGAGGCAGGGCCGGTGACGTGGATCACCTGCACCAGCTCCACGCCGGGGCAGCGCTGGCGCAGCAGGCGCAGCTCTTCGTGCGGCACCTGGTCCACCAGCTGCAGCGTGGTGGTGTCGGCCCGCGCATGCTGTTCGGCAATGTCCTCGGCGCCGGTGCGCGAGGTCAGCAGGAAAGTGCGCAGCGGCTCGCCGTGTACGGCAGCAGCGATCTCTGCGATGCGCCCGTCGGCGATCACGCCCGGCCCGCTGGGCATGGCGGACACCAGCCCCAACGCCGCAGCGCCATGGGCGGCGGCCAGGCGCGCTTCCTCGATGCTGGCGATGCAGCAGATCTTGACGCGCGTCACCGCCGCTTCAATCCGCACCTGAGGCCTGCGGCACCGCGCCTTCCGCCGTTGTCACCGGCCCCTTGCCGCTGAAGCGGTCCAGCGCCAGGTAGATCACCGGCGTGATGTACAGCGTGATGGCCTGGCTGAACACCAGCCCGCCCACCACGGCCAGGCCCAGCGGCTGGCGCAGCTCGGCCCCGGCGCCCAGGCCGATGGCAATGGGCAGCGCACCCATCAGCGCGGCCAGCGTCGTCATCATGATCGGCCGGAAGCGCAGGATGCAGGCCTCGCGGATGGCGTCGTGCGGCGTCGCGCCCTGGTGCCGCTGCGCGTCGAGTGCGAAGTCGATCATCATGATCGCGTTCTTCTTGACGATGCCGATCAAAAGCAGGATGCCGATGGTGGCGATCAGCGTCAGGTCCTGGCCGAACAGCATCAGCGTGGCCAGCGCACCCACCGCGGCCGAAGGCAGGCCGGCCAGGATGGTGAGCGGGTGGATGTAGCTTTCGTACAGCACGCCCAGCAGCACGTAGATGACCAGCAGCGCGCCGATGATCAGGATGGCCTGGCTGCCCTGGCTGCTCTTGAACACCGCGGCGTCGCCGCCGTAGCTGGTGATCACCGAGGCCGGCAAACGCACCGCCTCGCGCGCCTCGTCGATCTTCTTGGTGGCGTCGCCCAAAGCGGTGCCCGGTGCCAGGTTGAAGCTCACCGTCACCGCCTGCAGCTGCCCGACGTGGTTGATGGCAGTGGCACCCACGGTTCGCTCCACCGTGGCGAAGGCCGACAGCGGCACCAGCGCGCCGGTGCTGGCGCGCACGTAGATGTTGCCGAAGGCGCTTTCGTCGCGCTTGGCTTCGGGCGCCACTTCCATGATCACCTGGTAGCTGTCGGTGGGCAGGTAGATGGTGCTCACCTGGCGTTCGCCGAAGGCGCTGTAGAGCGCGCTGCGCACGGCGTCGATGGACACGCCGAGCGTGTTCGCGCGGTCGCGGTCGATCTTCAGCTGCGCCTGCAGCGCGCGCAGCTGGCTGTCGCTGGTGACGTCGCGGAACATCGGGTCGGCGCGCAGCCGCTCCTGCAGCTTCTGCGCCCAGTCGTTCAGCTCGTCGGCGCGCACGCTCTGCAGGATGTACTGGTACTGCGCCTTGCTCTGGCGCCCGCCCAGCTGCAGGTTCTGCACCGGGCGCATGAACACGTTCAGGCCCGCCACTTCGCGCAGCTTGCGGCGCAGGCCTTCCACCACCTGCTTCATGGGCTGGCGTTCGGCACGCGGCTTCAAGGTGATGAACATGCGGCCGGTGTTCTGCGAGCCGCTGCCGCCGTTGAAGGAGCTGACGGCGAAGACATTGGGGTCGGCGCGGAAGATGGCCGCGGCGCGTTCCTGCAGCAGCACCATGGCCGGGAACGAAGTGTCTTCGGCCGCTTCGGTCTGCACCTGGATCTGGCCGATGTCTTCTTCGGGGAAGAAGCCCTTGGGGATGACGACGAAGAGCCAGGCGGTGGCGATGAAGGTCAAGAGCGCCACCAGCAGCACGCTCTTGCGGTGCGCCAGCGCCATGTCCAGCGTGCGCGTGTAGCCACGCAGCGTGGCATTGAAGCCGCGTTCGAACTGGCGCACCAGCCAGCCCGGCGGCTTCTTGTGCGCTTCGTCGGTGAGGAAACGGCTGGCCAGCATGGGCACCAGCGTGAGCGAGACGAAGGCCGACACCAGGATGGCCAGGCCCACCACCACCGCGAACTCGTGGAACAGCAGGCCGATGACACCCGGCATGAAGAAGATGGGGATGAACACCGCGATCAGCGAACTGCTGATGCTGATGATGGTGAAACCCACCTCGCGCGAGCCGCGCAGCGCGGCCTGGAAGGGCGGCTCGCCCTTCTCGACGTGGCGCATGATGTTCTCGAGCATCACGATGGCGTCGTCCACCACCAGGCCCACGGCCAGCGTCAGGCCCAGCAGCGAGATGTTGTCCAGGCTGTAGTTCAGGCCCCAGAGCAGCGCCACCGCGCCCACCAGGCTGACGGGCAGGCTGAGCGTGGGAATGACGGTGGCCACGAAGCGGCGCAGGAACAGGAAGATCACCAGCACCACCAGCGCGATGGTGCCCATGAGCGTCAGCGTCACATCGTGCAGTGCCTCGCGCACGCTGAGTGAACGGTCGTTCACCGGCGTCAGGTTGATGGACTGCGGCAGCTGCGCCTTCAGCGCCGGCAGCGCCGCGCGCACGGAGTCGACCACGCGCACGGTGTTGGCGCCGGGCTGGCGCAGCACGGCCAGCGTGATGCTGTTGTCGCCGTTCAGCGTGGCCCAGCTCTTCAGCGACTCCAGGCTGTCTTCCACCGCGGCCACGTCCTTCAGCCGCACCGGGCTGCCGTTGCGCGTGGCCACGATCAGCTCGGCGAACTCGGCCGCGTTCTTCAGCTGGCGGTTGGCCTGCAGCGTGAGCGTCTGGCGCGGGCCTTCCAGCGTGCCCACGGGCGTGTTGACGTTGGCGGCGCGCAGCGCGGCGCTGAGTTCGTCCAGGCCGATGTTGCGCGCGGCCAGCGCGTCGGGCTGCACGCGCACGCGCACGGCGAAGCGTTTGCTGCCGAAGATGTTGACCTGCGCCACGCCCGCGATGGTGGACAGCGTGGGCGTGATCAGGTGTTCGGCGTAGTCCTGCAGGTCGGCCGGCGCCAGCGAGGGAGACGTCATCGCCACCAGCAGCACCGGCGCGTCGGCCGGGTTCACCTTGCGGTAACTGGGCGGGCTGGTCATGTCCTGCGGCAGCGCGCGCTGGGCGCGCAGCAGTGCGGCCTGCACGTCCACCGCGGCGGCGTCGATGTTGCGGCCTTCCTCGAACTCCAGCGTCAGGCTGGTGCCGCCCAGCGTGCTGCTGCTGCTGATGGTCTTCAGGCCCGGGATGGTCTGGAACTGCTTTTCCAGCGGCAGGGCCACGCTGGTGGCCATGGTCTCGGGGTTGGCGCCGGGCAGGTTGGCGCTGACGTTGATCACCGGCGTGTCGTAGCTGGGCAGCGCCGCCACCGGGATGCTGCGGTAGCCGATGACGCCGGCCAGCACGATGCCCAGGTTGAGCAGCACCGTCATCACCGGACGGCGGATGAAGAGTTCGCTCAGGTTCATGGTGCAGGCGCCCTTCCCGGTGAGGTGGCCGCGCCCGAAGCCGCGCCGGGTGCGGCGCCCGAAGCGGCGCGGCCGCCTTCGCGCGCCCGCTCCACCACGGCAGAACCGGGGCGCAGGTTCTGGCGGCCGTCGAGCACGATGCGGTCACCCACCTTCAGGCCGCTGACGGCGGCGTCGTCGCCCTGAGACACCAGCACCTGCACCGGGCGCGGCTGGGCCTGGTTGTCGCGCACGGTGTAGACGATGGGCCCGCGCGCGCTCTGGATGATGGCGGCCATCGGCACCACCACAGCGCCGGTGATGGTGCGCGCGGTCATCGCCACGTTGACGAAGGCGCCGGGCCACAGCTTGCCGTCGCGGTTGGCGAACTCGGCCTTGACCTTGACCGTGCCGGTGGTGGCGTCGACCGCGTTGTCGACGAACTTGAGCCGGCCCTTGATGACGTTGCCGGCCAGGATCTCGGCCGCCGAGGCGGGTGTGGCCGGTGCGCCCGCGGACTCGGGCACCGTGACGCTCACCGCCGCGCCGCCGTCCTTCAGCGCGGCCAGCGCGTCGGCCAGGTGGCGCTGCGGCAGGCTGAACGACACGGTGATGGGGTCGAGTTGCGTGAGGCTCACCAGCGAGGTCTGGTTGGCCTGCACGCTGCTGCCCGGGAAGACGTTGATGGCGCCCAGCCGGCCCGCGCTGGGTGCCGTGATGCGGTTGTAGGACAGCGCCAGCCGCGCCGCGTCCATGGCCGCCTTGTCGGAGGTGACGGCGGCCTGCTGCGACTGCACCGCGGTGAGGTTGGTGTCCACCGCACCCTGCGAGATGAAGTTCTGCGCCAGCAGGTCCTGGCTGCGCTTGAGCTGGCGCTGGGCGTCGGCCAGCGCGGCTTCGTCGCGCGCCAGCTGGGCGCGGGCCTTGGCCATGTTGGCTTCGTCGGCGCGCGAGTCCAGCGTGAACAGCAGCTGACCGGCCTTGACGAACTGCCCTTCCTTCACATGCACCTGGGCCACGAGGCTGGTGGTCTGCGCGCGCACGTCCACACTGGACAAAGGTGCCACCGTGCCGGTGGCGGTGATGAGCACGGGCAGGTCCCGCTGCGTGGCGCGCACCGTGGTCACACCCACCGGTGGCGCCGAAGCGGCCGCGGCAGGGCCGGCGCCCGACGCGGCGCCCGAGGCGGCGGCAGCGGGCCCATCAGTCTTGGAATTGCAGGCGACCAGCAGACCCAGGGCGGCGCCCAGAAGCAGCGTCAGGACAGCCTGCGAGGGCGCGGAAGCAGAGGGCATGGTCTGAAGGGAGGAGTGGTCGCAGATGCGGCCGCCGGGCCTGCAGGGCCAGGCCGCGCCGAGAGGGGTAACCGAGCGTAGCACCGGGGTGCCCGGTGCCTTGTAGGAGAACTTCTGCTTTGCAGGGCGGAAACGTGGGCTACGGCGAGCCGTTCACGGCCTCGACCACCACGCTGGTAGCGGCCGGCGCCGTATCTGCAATCTGCAGCGCCGCCTGCACCGCGGCCACGGCCTGCGCCGCGGCGGCGGCATCCGCCGCGTGCACACGCGCCAGCGTTTCGCCCGCGGCAACAGCGCGGCCCAGCGGCAGCAGGTGCGACAGGCCCACGCGCGCATCGATGCGTTCACCCGGCCGCTGGCGGCCACCACCCAGCGCCACCACCACCAGGCCCAAGGCGCGCACGTCGGCCGCGGCCAGCACGCCGGCGCGCGGCGCCGGCACCTCGCATTGCACCGGCGCGGCCACCAGGCCGGCAGCGCGCCACACATCAGCAGGCCCACCAAGTGCGGCCACCATGCGCGCGAAACCTTCGGCGGCGGCGCCGCTGGCCAGCACCGCTGCGGCGCGCGCACGGCCTTCATCGACGCTGGCCACCAGGCCGCCCAGGTGCAGCATCTGCGCCGCCAGCGCCAGCGTCACTTCGTGCAGGCGCGGCTCGCGCGTGGCACCGCTCAGGTAGTCGAGCGTCTCCTGCACTTCCAGCGCATTGCCGGCGGTGCTGCCGAGCACCTGCGACATGTCGGTGATGAGCGCCCGCGCCGGCAGGCCCGCGCCGCGCGCCACGTCCACCAGGCTGTGCGCCAGCGTGCGCGCCGCGTCGAGCGTGGGCGCGAAGGCGCCGCTGCCGGTTTTCACGTCCAGCACCAGGCCCTGCAGGCCGGCGGCGAGCTTCTTCGACAGGATGCTGGCGGTGATGAGCGGCACACTTTCCACCGTGGCCGTGACATCTCGGATGGCGTACAGGCGCCGGTCGGCCGGTGCCAGCGCGGCCGAGGCGCCGACGATGGCGCAGCCGCAGCCGCGCAGCGTGGCCAGCAGCCGTTCGCGCGGCGGGTCCACCGTGTAGCCGGGCAGCGCTTCCAGCTTGTCGAGCGTGCCGCCGGTGTGGCCGAGACCGCGCCCGCTGATCATGGGCACCACGCCGCCGCAGGCCGCGACGATGGGCGCCAGCATCAGGCTCACCTTGTCGCCCACGCCGCCGGTGGAGTGTTTGTCGAGGATGGGGCCATTGAAGCCCGCGTCGGCCCAGGCCAGCCGTTCACCCGAGCCCGTCATCGCTGCGGTGAGCGCCACAGTCTCGTCGCGGCTCATGCCGCGCAGCAGGATGGCCATGGCGAGTGCAGCAGCCTGGCTGTCGCTCCAGGCGCCGCTGACCAGGCCACTGACGAAGTGCTGGATCTGCGCCGGGTTCAACGCGCCGCCGTCACGCTTGATGGCGATGACTTCGGCGGGCAGCATGTTCAGTTCACCCGCTGCACACGCGGCACCGGGTCGGGCTTCAGGCCCGGGTTGGCGGCGACATACTGCTCCAGCGCCTCGACGTCGACCAGCCCGACCACGCGGTCGGCCCCCTGGCGCAGGTCTGAGAAGCTGTCGCCGCCCTCGGCGACGAAGGAGTTCACCGTGACGCGGATCTTCTGCTCGGGCAGCACCGGCTTGCCATCGAGCACCAGGCTGTCGGCCAGCACCTTGTCGCCCACCGGGCGCTTCGGGTCCCAGCGGTACGCAAAGCCCTTGGAGACGAACAGGAAGCTGCGTTTGGCCTCGAAGCCCTGGCGCTCGAGCACGCGCTTGAGCTGGGCGCCGGTGAGCGTCATCGTCACGAGCTGGTTGGCGAACGGCTGCACCGAGAACACGTCGGCGTAGGAGACGGTGAGCTTGTCGGCGCCGCCCAGCGGGGCGCGCACGCCGCCCTGGTTCATCAGCGCCACCTGCGCGCCCACGGCTCGGGTGGCGGCGAGTTGGGCGTCGGCGATCAACTGCCCCAGGTCGCTGGCGCCGTCGTCATTCAGCCGCGTCGTGAAGGGCGCGCCCAGCGTGCCCACCACGCGCCCGGCCACCGGTGCCAGGCGCGTCTCGTAGCTCGCGACCAGCGCGGCCATCTTCGGGTCGCGCGGCAGGTCGGCACGCACCACCAGGTTCTGCGCCTCGGCCTTCACCACGTCGCGCGTGCGCGGGTCGATCTGCAGGTCGATGCGCGTCAGCAGCGTGCCGTAGCTCTGCGCGCTGGTGACGACGCGGCCATCAATCATGCAGTTGTAGGCCCGGTGCGTGTGGCCGCTGACCACCACGTCCACCGCCTTGTCCATGCGCTTGACCAGGTTCACCAGGGCCGGGCTCACCGCACACTCGTTGATGTCGCCGCCGGGGATCCCGCCTTCGTGCATCAGCACGACGATGGCCTCCACGCCCTGCTGGCGCAGCTCGGGCACGGCGCGGTTGATCGCATCGGCCTCGTCGCCGAAGCGCAGGCCGGCCACGCCCGCCGGCGTCACCACTGTCGGCGTGGCCGTGAGCGCGATGCCGATGAAGCCCACCGACACGCTGCCGAAGCGCTTGACCCATGTCGACGGGAACAGCGTCTGCCCGGTGGCGGTGACGATCGTGTTGGCCGCCAGGTACTGGAACTTCGCGCCCGCGTAGGGCGTGGGGCCGGTGCAGCCGTCCTTCGGGTGGCAGCCGCCCTTCTGGCGCCGCAGCGCTTCGGCCGGGCCGCGGTCGAGCTCGTGGTTGCCCAGGGCGCTGGCTTCCAGGCCGAGCAGGTTCATCGCCTCGACAGTGGGCTCGTCGTGGAAGGCCGACGACAGCAGCGGCGTGGCGCCGACCAGGTCGCCGGCGGCCACGAACACGTGGTGGGTCTGGCCCTCGCGCTGCTGCGCCAGCAGCGTGGCCAGCTGGTCCACGCCACCGGTGGGCACAGCCACCGTACGGCCGGGGTTCGCGGGGTCGGCGACACGCAGCGAGCTCGGCAGCGGCTTCAGGTTGCCGTGGTAGTCGTTGAGCGCGAACAGGCGCACGCGCACCGGCTCGGCAGGCGCGGGCGGTGCGGTGGTGCAACCGGCCAGCAGCGCGGCGGCCGCGAAGGAGACGAAGGAGACGAAGAGGGGCAGCAGTTTCATGGTCGCTTCAGCGGCGCTGAACAGCGTCGCCCGGGTCGAAGTCGGACACCTTCAGCGGGCTGTTCTTCGCGACGTATTCGCGCATCACCTCCACGTCGACCAGGCCGGTGTCGACGTAGCCCGGGTGCTTGTTCAGGGGCGGGTAGCCGTCGCCGCCAGCGGCGGTGAAATTGTTGATCGCGAGCAGGTAACTGGCCTGCGGGTCGATCGGTTTGCCGTTGACCTCGGCGCTTTCCAGCACACCGCCGGCGATGCGCATGCGCAGCCCCGCGGTCTGCGGGAAGCCGCCGGCACCCGGGGTCATCTTCGCGGCGGCGCGCAGGTAGTCCAGCAGCTCGGCGCCGGACAGGCGCACCTGGCCGATGGTGTTGCCGAAGGGCTGCACCTTCAGCAGGTCGCGGTAGGTCAGCTCGCCGGCCGGCAGCGAATCGCGCAGGCCGCCGCTGTTCATGATCGCCAGGTCGGCGCCGGTGCGCGAGCGCATCGCGCGGGCCACCAGCGTGCCCAGCGTCGTCGGCTGCCGGCGCACGCGCGCGCGGTCGGCGTCGAGCACCGCATCGGCACGGCCCACCACCACCGCGGTGCTGGCCTGGCCGGCATCCTGGAAGGGCTGCAGGAAGGCCTTCATCGGTGCGTCTTCCGGGATCCGTTCGGCGGGCGGCTGCGGCTTGCCGTCAGCTCCCGGGCGCAGCAGGTTCACCGGCAGCAGCTGGTAGCGCAGCAGCTCCACGCGGCCGGCGCTGATCTCGAAGTCGGCGCGGCCGACGTACTTGCCCCACTCGTGAGCCTGCACGATCCAGGTGCCGTTCTGGCGGTCCGGCGCGCAGGGCGTGCCGGGCACGTAGGCTTCGTTGCGCCGGTTCTCGGCCAGCATGCACACGGGGTTCTGGCTGTGGCCGCCGACGATGAGGTCCAGGCCCTTCGTGGCACGCGCCATCTCGACGTCGCCCGGCGCGTTCACGCCGTGCCGGCCGTCGGTGTAGTGGCCCATGTGGGTGACGGCGATCACCATGTCGGCCTTCGCGCGCAGCTCGGGCAGCAGCTGGGCCGCCTCGGCGATCGGCTTCCTGAACTCGATGCCCTCGACGTTGCTCGGCAGCACCATGCGCGCGGTGTCGTCGGTGGTCAGGCCCATCACCGCAATGCGGTAGCCGCCGCGCTCGAACACGGTGTAGGGCTGGAACA
This sequence comes from uncultured Rubrivivax sp., assembly GCA_964423075.1. Lineage (GTDB taxonomy): Bacteria > Pseudomonadota > Gammaproteobacteria > Burkholderiales > Burkholderiaceae_C > Rubrivivax. Next base: position 29,465 of record CAYREA010000004.1, read on the forward strand.
TCCGCTCGCCGGTTCGCTTGCTGTAGATGTTGGCCGACAGCAGCGGAAACTGCGCCCACTGGCGCTGTTTGGCCAGCACCGCGGGCGGGCGGTCGAACTCGTGGTTGCCGACCGCCATCGCGTCGACGCCGAGCCGGTTCATGCCCTTGAAGTCAGGCTCGGCGTCCTGCAGGTCCGACTCGGGCACCCCGGTGTTGACGTCGCCGCCGTCGAGGAACAGCACCTGGCCGCCGGCGGCCGCCACCTCGGCGCGCACGCGGTCGATCACCGTCTTGCGCGCGGCCATGCCGTACTCGCCTTGCGCGTTAGGCCAGAAGCGGCCGTGGTGATCGTTGGTGTGGATGATGGTCAGCTTCAGCGGCGCCCGCGGCGCGGGCGCGCTGGCGCAGCCGGCCAGCAGCGCGGCGGCCGCACGGGCAAGGGACAGGTAGCGCACGAGCTTCAGACCTCCAGCGCCTGCACCACGGCAGCCAGCGTCGCCACCGCGCGCGCGCTGGCTGAATTGGCCGTGGCCAGCGTGTGGGCGTGGCTCAGGGTTTCGTTTTCCATGCCGGCGGCCATGTTGGTCATCATCGACAGCGCCAGCACCTTCATGCCGGCGTGGCGCGCGATGATGGTCTCGGGCACCGTGCTCATGCCCACGGCCTGGGCCCCGAAGGCGCGCAGCATGCGGATCTCGGCCGGCGTCTCGAACTGCGGGCCCAGCACCCAGGCGTACACACCTTCATGCAGCGCCGTGCCCATGGCCGCGGCGGCCGCCTTGGCCTGGGCGCGCAGCGCGGGCTCGTAGACGGCCGACATGTCGCAGAAGCGGCCGTCGCCGGCCTCGCCGATGAGCGGCGAGCGCTGCACGACGTTGATGTGGTCGGTAATCAGCATCAGCTCGCCGGGGCGCATGGCGGCGTCCATGCTGCCGGCGGCGTTGGTCTGCAGCAGCAGCTTCACGCCCCAGGCGGCCAGCGTGCGGATGGCACCCAGCATGCCGTCGGCATTGCCGGTCTCGTAGGCATGTTTGCGGCCGGCCAGCACCGCCACGCGGCGGCTGCCGACTTCGCCACAGCGCAAGAGCCCCTTGTGGCCGCCCACGGCCAGTGCGGGGAAGGCGGGCAGGTCGGCGTAGGGCACGTCCTTGGCGCGCTGCACCTGGTCGGCAAACGGCCCCCAGCCCGAACCCAGCAGCACGGCGATGGCCGGTGCCGGGCCCAGGCGGTGGTGCAGCGTGGCGGCCGAGGTCTTGATGTCGTCTGGATTCATGTCAGGTGCTCCGGCCCGAAGCTGTGCGGCAGCAGGCTTCCAAGCGTGTGGGTGGCGCGGTGGCCGCCGAGGTCGGCCACCCAGACGGGGCAGTCGTCGGCCGCGAACTCGCGCAGCTTCTGGCGGCAGCCGCCGCAGGGCGTGACGGGTTGTGGGGCCACCGCACACACCGCCACCGCCATGATGCGCCGGCCGCCGGCCATCACCATCGCCGCGATGGCCGACGCTTCGGCGCACCAGCCCTGCGGGTAGGCGGCATTCTCGACGTTGCAGCCGGCGTGGATGCGGCCCTGCTCGTCCAGCACCGCGGCGCCGACGGCGAACTTCGAGTAGGGTGCGTAGGCGGTGTCGCGTGCAGCACGCGCCGCGGCCACCAGCTCATCTTTCCTTGACATACGGCCTCCCCAGCGCCGCCGGCGCCACCGACTTGCCGATGAAACCCGCCAGCAGCACCACGGTCATGAGATAGGGCAAGGCCTGGATGAACTGCACCGGCACGGCGCCGATGAAGGGCAGCTCGGCGCCCTGCATGCGGATGGACACGGCGTCGAGGAAACCGAACAGCAGGCAGGCCCACAGCGCCCCCACCGGATGCCACTTGCCGAAGATCAGCGCCGCCAGCGCCATGTAGCCGCGGCCGGCGGTCATGTTGGGAATGAAGCTCGGGTTTTGCGCCAGCACCAGGTACGCGCCAGCGAGCGCGCTGAACACGCCGTTGAGCGCCAGCGCCTGGTAGCGCAGCGCCCGCACGCCCACGCCGGCAGCGTCCACCATCGTCGGGTTCTCGCCCGCGGCGCGCAGGCGCAGGCCGAAGCGTGTGCGGTACAGCAGCCACCACACGCCGCCCACGGCCAGCAGCGTGCCGTAGACCATGGCGTTGTGGCCGAAGAGAGCCAGGCCCAGCGCCGGGCCCACCACGGGCAGCTGCGACACCACGTCACCCGCGCCGACGAACCAGCGCGACAGGCGCACAGTCTCAGGTATCGGCGGCGTCTGCCCGCCCTGCGCGAACCAGGCGATGCCCAGCACCACCGTCAGCCCCGCGGCCGTCATCGTGATGGCCATGCCCAGCACCACCTGGTCGCCGCGGTGCGTGACGCAGGCGTAGCCGTGCAGCATCGACAAGGCCACGCCCACCGCGATGGCCACGGCCAGCGCGGCCGGCAGCGAGCCGGAATAGACGCCCATCGCCGCGGTGGCGAAGGCGGTCATCAGCATCTTGCCTTCCAGGCCGAGGTCGATGACCCCCGAGCGTTCGCACAACACACCCGCCAGCGCGCACAGGATCAAGGGCACCGACACGCGCAACGTGCTGGCGATGATGGTGCCGACGAAGACTTCATCCACCGCGGCCACCCCCGGCAGCACGCCACAGCTTGAAGAGCACAGGCGCCGCCACCTGCGCCATGGCGCCGGCGAACAGCACGATCAGGCCCTGCAGCATGAACACCATCTCGCGGCTGAAGCCGCTGATCTCGAACGCCAGCTCCGAGCCGCCCTGGTACAGCGCGCCGAACAGCACCGACGCCAGCACGATGCCCAGCGGATGGTTGCGCCCGATCAGGCTCACCGCGATGCCGGCGAAGCCCGCGCCGGCCACGAAGTCGGGCAGCAGCCGGCCGTGCACGCCGGCGATCTCGTTCACGCCCACCAGCCCGGCCAGCGCGCCCGACACCGCCATCGAAGCCACGATCAGCCGCTGCGGCCGGATGCCGGCGTACACCGAGGCATCGGGCGAAAAACCCACCGCGCGCAGCGCGTAGCCACCGCGTGTCTTCCACAGCGCCAGCCACACCAGCACCACGGCGGCGATGGCGATCAGCAGCGTCAGGTTCAGCGGCGTGCGCGGCCATTCGATGCCCAGCCAGGCCAGCGCCTCGTGCACACCCGGCATGTGCGCCGAAGGCCCGAAGGCGCGGCTCTCGGGCGTCATGTTGCCGGGCTCCTTGAGCTGGTTCACCAGCAGGTAGCCCAGCAGCGCCGAGGCGATGAAGTTGAACATGATGGTGGTGATCACCGTGTGGCTGCCGCGCCAGGCCTGCAGCGCACCCGGTATCGCCGCCCAGATGCCCCCGAAGAGCGCGGCACCGATCACCATCGCCGGCAGCATCAGCCAGGCCGGCAGCGTGTTGCTCCAGGCCAGCGCGGCCAGGCCGGCGCCCAGGCCGCCCATGATGGCCTGGCCTTCACCGCCGATGTTGAAGAGCCCGCCGTGGAAGGCCACGGCCACGGCCAGGCCGGTGAAGATGAAGGTCGTGGTGTAGTAGAGCGTGTAGCTGATGCCGGCCTGCGAGCCGAAGGCGCCCTTGATCAGCAGCGCCAGCACCTGGCCGGGGTTGAAGCCGACGAGCGTGACGACGATGCCGGCGACGATGAGGGCGATGGCCAGGTTGACGGCGGGCAGCAGGGCCACGTCCATCCAGCGCGGGAGTTCAATGGGTTGGCTCATGGGCGCTGCTGTGCGTTCAGCTGCTGCGCGTCGCGGCAGGCGGTGCGTGTCAGGGGCGCAGGGTGGAGCGGTCTCCGCTTCGCTCCGACTCCGCTGCGGTGCTCGGATTCGTGGCGCATCGCGGAACTCGCTGCGCTCACTTCGTTCGCTACGCTCAAACACCCGCGATGAGTCAGTTTACGAAGCGCGCTGCGCGCGCCGCCACGAACCCTGCGCTCCTCGCCGCACCACACAGCGCCCCTGACACGCACCGCCTGCCGCTCAACCACCGACTTTTGGGCTTCGAGAACAAACCCCGGTTCTGCAAAGGCGTGCCCGGGCTGTCGCTGGGGCGTGTGAGAGGCGCCGAGCAGCGCAGGGATTGCGGCTGCGCGCGCAGCGCGCTTCGTAGACTGACTCGTCGCGGGTGTTTGAGCGCAGTGAGCGCAGCGAACGAAGCGAGTTCCGCGACGGAGCCGCAATCCCGAGCAGCGCAGGGCAGTCGGAGCGAAGCGGAGACCGCCGAACCCTCGCCCCAGCGACAGCCCGGGCACGCCTTTGCCGCCCCGTGCCATCAATGCGCCCCGCCCATCAACCGCCCCAAAGCCGATTCCGTGCAAGCATCGATCAGCAGTTCACCGGTGATGCGCCCCGCATTCATCACGATGACACGATCCGAAAGCGCCAGGATCTCATCGAGCTCCGACGACACCACCAGCACCGCGCCGCCCGCATCGCGCATGGCGCGCAGCCGGCCGTGGATGAACTCGATGGCGCCGATGTCCACGCCGCGCGTGGGCTGGCCCACCAGCAGCACCCGCGGCTCGGGCAGCGCCTCGCGCGCCAGCACCAGTTTCTGCTGGTTGCCGCCGCTGAACTTGCTGCTGCGCAAGGCCGGGTTGCGCGGCCGCACGTCGTAGCGTTCCATCATCTGCGCGCAGTCCTCCTGCATGCTGCGGCGGCGCATCCAGCCCAGCAGGCGGCCGCGGCTGTAGCGCGGCTGCTGCTGGTAGCCGAGCACCGCCGATTCCCAGGCTTCGAAGGGCAGAACGAGGCCGCGACGGTGGCGGTCTTCGGGCACGTGGGCCAGGCGCAGCTGGCGCGCGCGGGCGGTGTCGAGCCAGTTGCCTGGCGTGAAGGTCTGGCCGCCGAGGATGAGCTCGCCCTGCGCCGGCGCCATCAGGCCCGACAGCACGTCGAGCAGCTCACTTTGCCCGTTACCCGACACCCCGGCGACGCCGACGATTTCGCCCGCGCGCAGGCCCAGCGACACGTTCGAGAGCCGCGCCACGCCCAGGGCATCGGTCCAGGACAGGTGTTTCGCTTCCAGCAACACCGCCCCGGGCTCGCGCGCCGCGGCCGCGCGGCCCAGGTTCACGCGCCGGCCCACCATGGCCTCGGCCAGGCCGTCGATGCTGGTGTCGGCGATCTGGCAGTCCAGCACCACCTGCCCGCCGCGCATCACCGTCACGGCGTCGCACAGCGCCATGATCTCCTTGAGCTTGTGCGTGATCAGCAGGACGGTGGTGCCCCGCTCGCGCAGGCCGCGCAGGGTGACGAAGAGCTGGTCGGTCTCCTGCGGTGTGAGCACGGCCGTGGGCTCGTCCAGGATCAGGATGCGCGCGCCGCGGTAGAGAGCCTTCAGGATCTCCAGCCGCTGCCGTTCGCCCACCGGCAGCTCGCTCACCAGCGCATCCAGGTTCACCGTCATGCCGGTTTCGTGCATCAGCGCGTCGAGCTTCGCACGCACCGCGGCGCGCGCCGGCTTCAGGCGCCAGCCGGGTTCGGCGCCCAGCATCACGTTGTCGAGTGCCGAGAGTGTGTCGACCAGCATGAAGTGCTGGTGCACCATGCCGATGCCCAGGGCGATGGCCTCGCGCGATCCGCTGATCTTCGCCGGCCGCCCTTCGATGCTGATCTCGCCCCCGTCGGCCTGGTAGAAGCCGTACAGGATGGACATCAGCGTGCTCTTGCCGGCGCCGTTCTCGCCGACGATGCCGTGCACGGTGCCTGCGGCCACGCTCAGGTGCACGTCGCGGTTGGCGTGCACCGCGCCGAAGCGTTTCTCGATGTGGCGCATCGCCACCGCGGGCGGCGATGCCGCGGCGGCCGCCTGCATCACTTGCAGGCGTTGGCCGCCATGTAGTCGATGACCTTGATCTTGCCGGCGACGATGTCGGCCTTGGCGGCGTCCACCTTCTTCTTCATGTCGACGCTGACGAGCTTGGCGTTGTGCTCGTCCATCGCGTAGTCGACGCCGCCTTCCTTCAGGCCCAGCGAGGTGACGCCGGGCGTCACGCCCTTGAAGGCCTGGTACACGGCCACGTCCACGCGCTTGACCATGCTCGTGAGCATGGTGCCGGGCTGCACGTGGTTCTGGTTGCTGTCGACGCCGATGGCGAGTTTCTTCGCGTCCTTGGCGGCCTGGTAGACGCCGATGCCGGTGCCGCCGGCGGCGGCGAAGATCACGTCCACGCCGCCAGCGAACTGCGACTTGGCCAGTTCAGCGCCGCGCGCCGGGTCGTTCCACGCGGTGGGCGTGGTGCCGGTCATGTTGGCGCTGGTCTCGATCTTGGGGTTGGCGTACTTGGCGCCCTGCTCGTAGCCGCACTGGAAGCGGCGGATCAGCGGGATGTCCATGCCGCCGACGAAACCCACCTTGCCGGTCTTGCTGGCCAGCGCGGCCATCATGCCGACGAGGAAGCTGCCCTCGTGTTCCTTGAAGGTGATGCTCTGCACGTTGGGCAGCTTCACTTCGGCGTCGATGAGGGCGAACTTCAGCTTGGGGAAGTCCTTGGCCACCTTCTCCATCGCGCTGCCCTGGCTGAAACCGATGCCCACCACGGGGTCGGCGCCACGCTGCGCCATGCGCGCCAGCGCCTGTTCGCGCTGGGCCGGGTTGCTGATCTCGAACTCGAGGTAGCTCTTGCCGGTTTCCTTCTTCCAGCGCTCGGCGCCTTCGTAGCCGGCCTGGTTGAAACTCTTGTCGAACTTGCCGCCCATGTCGAAGATGACGGCGGGGTCGGCAAGGGCAGAGCCGGCGGCCAGAGGCAGACAGGCCAGGAAGAAGCGGTTGAGGCGCATGGGCTCGGGGGGTCAGGAACGAGGTGGATCAGGATAGCAAGACTTGCGCCGTCCGACCCCTCTCCTTGGCCCCCCGGGTTTCCCGGGGCGCCCGGCCAGCCTATTGAGCCACCACCAGCTGGTTGACCACCGACACCACGCCGCGCGGCGCCGCGGCCAACACCTCGGCGCGCTCGCGCGACTTGCCGTCGGGCGCCGGGCCCTTCAGGTGCACCACGCCTTCGGTGGTGGTGACCTCGATCTTCAGCGCGCTGAGCTGCGGGTCGGTGGCCAGGGCGGCCTTCACGGCGGCGGTGATGTTGGTGTCCTGCACCGATTCGCGCATCTGGTCGACGGCCGTGGCGGCACCCACGGCGGCTTCGGCCGCGGTTTCGCGCGCCGAGTCCGCCACGCCCTGGGCCGCGGCATTGGCGCCGGCCACGCCGGCATCCACACGCTGGCCCAGGCTGCGGCTGTCGTAGAGGCTGGACACCGCGGCGGCAGCGATGCCGGCAGCCAGCACGCTGGCGGCCAGGATGCCCGGCCAGCGCCGGCGCGGCGGCTCGAAGCTGGTGGTGCGCAGGGTCTGGGCGACGGGGCGCGGCATCGGCGCGCCACGGTCTGCGTTCAGGGTGCTCTTCATGGGGTGCTCCTCGAAGGGGGTTGATGCGTAACGCCGATGCTGCGGGGCATGCGGCGCGTCGTCGATCGACAGCTTCATCCTGGCCGCGCCGGCGCGGCGCGGCTGTAGGACGCGCCACGGAATGCGTGTCGGACATCGCCCCACGGCGGCCGCGGGCGGCCTTGTCCTACAGGCAGGCACGGCGCCGGCCGGTGGGGCTGCAGGCCCTTGCTGCCTACAGTGAACCTCAGCGCGGCACTCCTGCGGCGCCGAGGAGTTGCTCTTGTTGCACTACGCCGTTGTCTTCTTCGTCATCGCGCTGATCGCCGCCCTGCTGGGTTTCGGCGGCATCGCCGCCGGCGCCGCCGGCATCGCCAAGATCCTGTTCGTCGTGTTCCTGGTGATGGCCCTGGTCTCGTTCCTGTTCGGCATCACACGCAAACGCTGAGCGCCACAGCTATATTCCTGGGCCCAGACTGGAGTGGCCTAGGATGAAGCAGCGCGAGCCGGGTGAGCCCGAGACCAGACTCAACCGGGGAACCCCGCTCGACCTGGCGCGCGTGCGCGCGGTGCGGGTGAACCAGCCGGCGGTGGTGCGCCGCACCACCAGCCTGGCCGCGCGACGCTCGGTGAAGAAGGACTACCAGGCTGCCTGGCTCGTGAAGGCCGTGCAGTGCATGGACCTCACCACGCTCTCGGGCGACGACACCCCCGGCCGCGTGCAGCGCCTGTGCGCCAAGGCGCGGCACCCCTTGCGCGCCGACCTGATGGCCGCACTCGGGCTGGATGAGCTGCACGTCGGTGCCGTCTGCGTGTACCACGAGATGGTGGCGCCCGCCGTCGCGCACCTGGCCGGCAGCGGCATCCCGGTGGCGGTGGTGTCCACCGGCTTTCCGGCCGGGCTGGCACCGATGGAAACCAAGCTGCGCGAGATCGAACTCTCGGTGGCCGCCGGTGCGCTGGAGGTCGACATCGTCATCAGCCGCCGCCACGGCCTCACGCACGACTGGCAGGCGCTGTACGACGAGGTCCAGGCCTTCCGCGCCGCCTGCGGCCCGGTGGCGCACCTGAAGGCCATCCTGGCCACCGGCGAGCTGCAGACGCTGGAGAACGTGGCCCGCGCCTCGTGGGTGTGCATGATGGCCGGCGCCGACTTCATCAAGACCAGCACCGGCAAGGAAGGTGTCAACGCCACGCTCGATGTTTCGCTGGTGATGGTGCGCGCCATCCGCGAGTACCTCGAGGAGACGGGCCACGTCGTCGGCTACAAACCCGCCGGCGGCATCAGCAACGCCAAGACGGCGCTGAACTACCTGGCGCTGATGAAGGAAGAGCTGGGCAATCGCTGGCTGCAGCCCGAGCTGTTCCGCTTCGGCGCCAGCAGCCTGCTGACCGACATCGAGCGCCAGCTCGAACATTACGTCACCGGGCACTACAGCGCCGGCTACCGGCACGCCATGCCATGAGCACAGACAAGATCCGGAAGATCCTCGACACCATGGACTACGGCCCTTCGCCCGAATCGCCCGAGCAGGCTCTCACGTGGCTGAAGCAGCACGACGCGAAGTTCGGCCACTACATCGGTGGCGACTGGGCCCGCGGCGCGGGCCACTTCGACAGCTTCAACCCGGCCAACGGGCAGCGGCTGGCGCAGATTGCGCAGGCCACGCCGGCGCAGGTGCAGGCGGCCGTCGATGCCGCGACGCAGGCCCTGCCGGCCTGGGCCGCGTTAGGTGGCCACGGCCGCGCCAAGCTGCTGTACGCGCTGGCGCGTGCGCTGCAGAAACACAGCCGCCTGTTCGCCGTGCTGGAGACGCTGGACAACGGCAAGACCATCCGCGAAACGCGCGACATCGACATCCCGCTGGCGGTGCGCCACTTCTACCACCACGCCGGCTGGGCGCAGCTGCTGCCGCGCGAGTTTCCGCAGCACCAGCCGGTGGGCGTGGTGGGCCAGATCGTGCCGTGGAACTTCCCGCTGCTGATGCTGGCCTGGAAGATCGCGCCTGCGCTGGCCTGCGGCAACACGGTGGTCTTCAAGCCTGCCGAACAAACCTCACTGACCGCCTTGCTGTTCGCACAGATCTGCACCGAGGTCGGCCTGCCGCCGGGCGTGGTGAACATCGTCACCGGCGACGGCGCGGTGGGGCAGGCGATCGTCGGCCACCCCGGCATCCACAAGATCGCCTTCACCGGCAGCACCGAGGTGGGCCGCGCCATCCGCAAGGCCACCGCCGGCTCGGGCAAGAAGCTGAGCCTGGAGTTGGGCGGCAAGTCGCCCTTCATCGTGTTCGCCGATGCCGACCTCGACGCGGCCGTCGAAGGCGTGGTCGACAGCATCTGGTTCAACCAGGGCCAGGTGTGCTGCGCCGGCTCGCGCCTGCTGGTGCACGAAGGCACGGCCGCGCGGCTGGTGGCCAAGCTGAAGGCGCGCATGGCGAACATCCGCGTCGGCGACCCGCTGGACAAGAGCAGCGACATGGGCAGCCTGGTCGACGGTGTGCAGCACGCGCGTGTCAGTGGCTACGTCGAGCGTGCACGCGCGCAGGGCGCCGAGGTCTGGCAGGCCGAGGGCGCACCCTCGGGCAAGGGCTGCTACTACCCGCCCACGCTGGTGACCGGCGTCGACACCGCGTTCGAGATCGTGCAGCAGGAGGTGTTCGGCCCGGTGCTCACCGTGCAGACCTTCCGCACGCCGAACGAAGCGGTCGATCTGGCCAACAACACGGTGTACGGCCTGGCGGCCAAAGTGTGGAGCGAATCCATCGGCCTGGCGCTGGAAGTGGCGCCGCGCCTGAAGGCCGGCGTGGTGTGGGTCAACACCGCCAACCAGTTCGACGCGTCCTGCGGCTTCGGCGGCTACCGCGAGTCGGGCTACGGCCGCGAAGGCGGGCGCGAGGGGCTGCGTGAATACCTCAAGGCGCCGGCAGCAGCACGCCCGGCTGCCAAGGCCCAGCGTGCGAAGACCACCACGCAGGTGCACGACGCACCGGCGCTGGACCGCACGCCCAAGCTCTACATCGGCGGCAAGCAGGTGCGGCCGGACAGCGGCTACAGCCGCCACGTCTACGCCGGCAAACAACTGCTGGGCGTGGTGCCCGAGGGCAACCGCAAGGACATCCGCAACGCCGTCGAGGCCGCACGCGCTGCGGCCGCCTGGGAACGCAACAGCCCGCACGGCCGGGCCCAGGTGCTGTACTACCTGGCCGAGAACTTGCAAGCGCAGCGCTCGCGTTTTGTCGCCTGCCTGGCGCAGGCGGCCAGCACCGAGGAAGCCGAGCGTGAAGTCGAAGCCAGCATCCAGCGCCTGTTCAGTTATGCCGCCTGGGCCGACAAGTTCGAAGGCGCGGTGCACCAGCCGCCGATGCACGGCGTGGTGCTGGCCATGAACGAGGCCCTGGGCGTGATCGGCATCGTGGCGCCCGACGCCGGCCCGCTGCTGGGCCTGGTGTCGCTGGTGGCGCCGGCCATCGCCATGGGCAACCGCGTGGTGGCCGTGCCCTCGAGCACGATGCCGTTGATCGCCGCCGAGATGTACCAACTGCTGGACACCTCCGACGTGCCCGCTGGCGTGGTGAACCTGGTGACGGGTGACGCCGACGCGCTGGCCGACACGCTGGCCGCGCATGCCGATGTCGACGCGCTGTGGTGGCACGTGGGTGCTTCTGCGCGCGCGGCGCGGGTGGAGGCCCTGTCGGTTTCCAACCTCAAGCGCATGTGGACTGCGCCGCCGGCCGACGGCGACTGGCTGCGCAGCGAAGACGCCGAAGGGCCCGAGTTCCTGGAGCAGGCCACGCAGGTGAAGAACATCTGGGTGCCGTACGGGGTGTGACAGGGGCCATGGATCCACGAACGCTGGCCTTCGAAGCCGCCACCTACGAACGGCAGCAGCGCGTGCGCGAGCTGCCCAAGGTGCTGCTGCACGAACACCTGGACGGCGGCCTGCGCGTGGCCACGGTGCTCGATCTGCTCCGGCAGCAGGGCATCCGCCCGCCCGCGCCCGATGAAGTGTCCTTGGCCGCTTGGTTCGACGCCAACGCCCACGCCGGCAGCCTGGTGAAGTACCTGGAAGGTTTTGCGCTCACGATCTCGGCCATGGCCAGCCCCGAAGGCCTGCGCCGCGTGGCCTTCGAAGCGGCCGAAGACGCGCGGCTCGACGGCGCCGTGCTGGCCGAGTTCCGCATCGCGCCGCTGCTGTTCGAAGACCACGGCATCGGCGGCGAGGCCACCATCGAGGCCCTGCTCGAAGGCCTGGCGCAGAGTGCGCTGCCCACCGGCCTGATCGTCTGCGCGATGCGCCACCTCGACCCCGCCGAGACCGAGCGCGCCGCACGCCTGGCGTTGAAGTACCAGGGCCAGGGCGTGGTGGCTTTCGACCTGGCCGGCGCCGAGTTCGGCCACCCGCCTTCGCAACATGCCGCGGCACTCAAACTCGTGCGCGACGCCGGCCTGCCGCTCACTTTGCACGCCGGCGAGGCCGATGCTGCCGAGCGCGTGCTGGAAGCCGGCCGCCTGGGCGCTGCGCGCATCGGCCACGGCGTGCGCCTGGTGGACGCGCTGCGCGACCCGGCGCGCCGCGCGCTGGTGGACGAGGTGAAGGCGCTCGGCCTGCACCTGGAGGTGTGCCCGACGAGCAACGTGCACACCGGCGCTGCGACCTCGGTGGCGCAGCACCCCATCACCGAACTCTGGCTGGCCGGCGTGAGCCTGAGCTACCACACCGACAACCGGCTGATGAGCTGCATCAGCCTGGCCGGCGAGGCCGCCACGCTGCTGGCGGAGACGCCGCTGGGTGAAGGCGACCTGCTGGCGATGGCCGCGCAGGCGGCGCAGCACTCCTTCCTGCCGCTTGCCGCACGCGATCAGGCGCTCAAGGCGATCGCCGCGTTTTCCTGATCCTGCTGGCGCGCGGCCCAGGCCAGCGCGAAGGTGCTCATCTCGTGGGCCGGTATCGGCCGGCTCATGTGGTAACCCTGGGCCTCGTCGCAGTTCAGCGCCGCCAGCCGCGCCATCGCACCCGCCGTCTCCACGCCTTCGGCCACCACCGTGAGGCCCAGGTTGTGCGCCAGGTCGATGGTGCTGCGCACGATCTTGGCGTCCTGCTCGTCCTTCTCCATCGCCATCACGAAGCTGCGGTCGATCTTCAGCTCGTCCACCGGCAGGCGCTTCAGGTAGGCCAGGCTCGAATAGCCGGTGCCGAAGTCGTCGATGGACAGCTTGTAGCCGGCTGCGCTGAGCTGGTTCAGCGTGGCCTCGGCGCGCTGCGGCTCGTCCATGATGGCGCTCTCGGTGATCTCCAGGCACAGCGCCTGCGGCGGCATCGGAAAGCGCTGCAGCAGCCGCTGCAGCTTGGCGGGCAGCTCCTGGTCCATCAGGTCGCGCGTGGACAGGTTCACCGACACGCGCTGCAGCCCCAGCGCTTCCAGCTCGGGCCAGGCGCGCGCGGTGGCTTCCAGCATCCACATCGTCAGCTGGCGCACGAAGCCGGTCTGCTCGGCGAAGGGGATGAACTGCATCGGCGGCACCATGCCGCGCGTGGGGTGCTGCCAGCGCACCAGCGCTTCGGCGCCCACCATGCGGCCGGCCCGGGGGCCGACAAGCGCCACCTTGGGCTGCAGGAACAGGCGCAGCTCGTCACGTTCCAGCGCGCGCCGCAGTTCGCTCAGCAGCGACAGCGTCAGGCTGCTGCCGGCATCGAGGTTGGCGTCGTACACCAGCGCGGCCGTGGTCTTGCGCTTGGCGCCGTACATCGCCACCTCGGCGCGGCTGATCAGGGCCTCGGCGTCGCCGGCATGTTGCGGCCAGCAGGCGATGCCGAAAGCGGCGGTGACGTCCACCGTGTGGTCGTCCAGCGTCAGCGGCACCTGGAAGGCATCGGCCATGCACTCGGCCAGGCGCAGGGCAGCTTCGGCATCACGGCCGGGCAGCAGCAGGGCAAATTCGTCGCCCGACAGGCGCGCCACCACCTCGCCGTCACGCAGGCCCTGGGCCTGCAGGCGCTGCGCCACGCCTTGCAGCAGGCGGTCGCCGAAGGCGTAGCCGAGCACGTCGTTGACGTGTTTGAAGCGGTCCAGGTCGAGCAGCACCACGGCCACCGGCCGGCCTGTGCCGGTGATCGCCGAGGCCGCGGCCACCGCGGCGCGCACGGCGTCGCGGAACTGGGCGCGGTTGGGCAGGCCGGTGAGTGCATCCCAGTAGGCCAGCTGGCGGATTTCGGCCTGCTGGCTGCCGATGCTGGCGCGCATGTGGTCGAAGGAACGCGCCAGCTCGCCGATCTCGTCTTCGCGCTCCATGTGGCCGAGCGGCTGGTCGTAGTCGCCGCGCGCCAGGCGTTCGCTGGCGCCCACCAGGCTGCGCAGCGGCGTGGTCACGCGGCGTGCGGTGACGATGCTGGCCGCACCGGCCAGCAGCAGGCCGGCCAGCGTCAGCACCGCCAGCGTGGCCTGCAGCTCGCGGTAGGGCGCCACCGCGTCTTCGAGCGAACGCAGCAGCACGGTGCGCAGCTGCCCACCGCGGCCACTGCCGGCCAGCAGGTCGATGGCGCGTTGCACATGCGGCTGGCCCGCCAGCTCGACGCCGTCGCCCTGGGGCGTGGCCGTGCGCAGCTCGGCGCCCAGCGCCGCCGGCAGCGTGGACAGCACCAGGCGCGGCCCCTCGGCCGCGCCCTGCACCAGCACGGCCACCTGCAGGCCCGAGACGGCGTGCATGTCGTCCACCAGTGCCATGTCGAGCGGGAAGCCCATCACCACGTAGCCCACCAGCAGCGGCGCCTTCATCGGCACCATCACCAGCTGGTAGGGCTGGCCTTCCAGCAGCGCCAGCGCGCTGCCCTGTTCGGCCAGCCGGGCCGCCAGCGGGCGCAGCGCGTCGAAGGCGCCACGTTCGGTGCCTTCGCCCAGGGCACGCAGCGACAGGTCGCCGGCCAGCATGGCCGTGACGGTGGCGCCGATGCGCGCACCGTGGTTGGCCAGGGCCGACTGCAGCGTCTCCAGGTCGCCCGAGGCGGCGGCGTCGCGGAAGCCATAGTCGGCGGCCAGCACCGAAGCGCCCAGCGTCAGCTTGCCGGCGCGCTGCGCCAAGAGGCGCGCCCAGATGCGTTCACCCACCACCAGGTCTTGCGCCAGCAGCGCACGCGCGTTGTGGTTGATGCTGGTGCGCACCACCGCAAAACCCGCCAGCTGCACCAGCAGCAGCAGGCCGAGGAAGAGCGCCACGATGCGCGACGACAGCCTCCGCGGCCACCAGCGCGCCGGCGCGTAACCTTGCGGCTTCATGGCGCGGCCAGGGCCAGTGGCAGTTTCACCGTGGCCTGTGTGCCGGCGGCGGCCACCACCAGCGGCTCGTCCAGCGCCGGTGCGCCCGGCAGCAGCCCTGGGTGCCAGCTGCGCAGGCGGTAGTTGCCCGGCGGCACCTTGTCCAGCTGCACCAGGCCCTTGGCGTCGGCCTGGCCATAGTGCGGCGTTTCCACCACCACCACCCAGGCCACCATGTTGTCGTGGATGTTGCAGCCCAGCACCGCGATGCCGGGCTTGTCGAACAGCACCGGGTTGGCCGGCAAACCGGCGTAGAGCTTCAGCTCGAAATTCTTGGTGGGCGAGAAGGAATAGACGTGGTGCCGCACCTTGTCGCGGTTCGGGAAGCGCAGCTCGCTGCCGGCGGTGACCACCGTGACACGCGGCACGAAACGGCGCTCGGCCTGCGCCACCTCGGCGTTGGCCAGCGGCTTGGCCGCCGCCCTGGCCTCACTCGATTCGAGGAAGACGACGGTGTCGGTCAGCGGCTTGCCATCACTGCCCAGGGCCTGGATGGCGACGGATGCCGCCTGAGAGGCCAGGCCCGGCAGGGTCAACAACAGGACGGCGAGGATGCGGGCAGGGCTGGGCATCCACGGTCTATCGGCGCTGCGCGCCGAAGGTTGAGCCGCCTCAGCGGCGGCGCCGGGACGGGGCCAGCAGGTGCAGCGCCACCAGCAGCGCTGCCAGCAGGGCCGCGCCGGCTCCCACGGCCACGGCCGGCTGCCAGAGCGGCGCCGCCGCCACGGTGGGCGCGTCCTGCGGCAGCTGCAAGGCCGCCCAGCCCAGCAGCAGCGCGGCCACCAGCAGCAGGGCCAGCGCCCCCCACAGGCGCAGCGCCGGCGCCTGGCGTGCGCGCCGCTCCACCTGCGGCCACACCAGTTCGGGGATGGCCGGCACGGTGTCGGCTTCGTGCAGCGTGTGGCCACGCACGCTGGCCGAACACAGCAGGCGCACCAGCACGCGGTCGATGTCGCTCACCGCGTCGCGGCGTTCGCGGTATTGCACCTCGGCCACCACGGCCAGGCGGCTGTCCAGGCTCCACGAAAAGGCCCAGCGGCGCGGGCTCTGGCGGTGCACCAGGGTGTCTTCGGGCTCGGCGTCGGCCAGGCTGGCGATGGCGCTGGCGGCGCCCGGAAAGGCGCCGTCCACCGTGCGGTCGGTGCTGGTGGGCGCGATGTCGCCGGTTTCGGTGATGGACCAGGCGGCGCGGTAGGCCAGGGTTCGCACGTCCACCACCGAAGCGCGCACCGACTGCACGCCCAGCTGCCGGCACACACGCGCCAGTTCGGGCAGCAGGACGGCGGTTTCCTGGTCGGGCAGGAACGAGGTGCTGGGCAGGAAACGCATGGGCGGGTGGCGCGTGCCGCTCAGCCCGGCACGGCAGCGCGTGGGCCGCCTGCGCGCTGCTTCACATTCGGCACCGCCGCGCGCGCGATGACGCCGCCGCCCAGGCAGACATCGCCGTCGTACAGCACCGCGCTCTGGCCCGGGGTGACGGCCCATTGCGGCTGCGCGAAGTCGAGCCGGAAGGCGCTGCCCTGCGGCGTGTGGCGGCAGGCGGCGTCGGCCTGGCGGTAACGCGCCTTGGCGGCCAGCGCACCCGCGGGCGGCGGGGTGCCGGCCACCCAGCTCAGGTCTTCGGCCTCCAGCCACGACGACTGCAGCCAGGGGTGTTCGTGCCCCTGCACCACGTGCAGCGTGTTGCGCGCCACGTCCTTGTGCGCCACGTACCAGGGTGCGTGTTCGCCGCCGCCTTCGCGCACGCCGCCGATGCCCAGGCCCTGGCGCTGCCCCAGCGTGTAGAACGACAAGCCGACGTGCCGCCCCACCTCGCGCCCGCGCTCGTCGAGCATGGGCCCGGGCTCGTGGCTCAGGTAGCGGTTGAGGAACTCGCGAAAGGGCCGCTCGCCGATGAAGCAGATGCCGGTGGAGTCCTTCTTCTTCGCATTCGGCAGGCCGATTTCGGCGGCGATGCGGCGCACCTCGGTCTTGTGCAGCTCGCCCACCGGGAACAGCGTGCGCGACAGCTGGGCCTGGTTCAGGCGGTGCAGGAAGTAGCTCTGGTCCTTGGCTGGGTCCAGCCCCTTCAGCAGTTCGAAGCGCCCATCGCGTTCACGCACGCGGGCGTAGTGGCCGGTGGCGATCTTCTGTGCGCCCAGGCGCATGGCATGGTCGAGGAAGGCCTTGAACTTGATCTCGGCGTTGCAGAGGACATCGGGGTTGGGCGTGCGCCCGGCCTGGTATTCGCGCAGGAAGTCGGCGAAGACGCGGTCCTTGTACTCGGCGGCGAAGTTGACGTGTTCGATCTCGATGCCGATCACGTCGGCCACCGCGGCGGCGTCGACGAAGTCGACGTTGCTGCTGCAGTAGGCGCTGTCGTCGTCATCCTCCCAATTCTTCATGAAGATGCCGACCACCTCGTGGCCCTGGGCCTTGAGCAGGTGCGCAGTGACCGCGGAATCGACGCCGCCGCTCAGTCCCACCACGATGCGCTGTTTGCTCACGAAGCGGATTATCCCGTGGGGCCACAATCGCGCCCGTCGCAAGCAAGAAGAGGACCCATCCCCATGTCCGGACACGGCTTCCACGTGCACGGCCCGCACGACCATGAACTGGAGCATGCGGCCCAGCACGGTTCCCACGATCCGAGCAGCGGCACCATCGCCGTGGTCACGGCGATCCTGGCTACGGTGGGCGCGCTGTTCTCGTACATGGGCGGCGCCACCCAGGCCAACGCAGGCCTGTACAAGAACGATGCCGCGATCAGGAAGACCGAGGCCTCGAACCAGTGGAACTACTACCAGGCCAAGAGCAGCAAGCAGAACCTGTCCGAGCTGGCCATCGTGCTGGCGCCCGAGGACAAGCGCGCCGGCTTCAAGGACGAGGTGGAGCGCTACAAGAAGGAGAAGGCCGACATCAAGCTGGCGGCCGAGAAGCTGGAAGCCGAATCGACCGCGTTCGACAAGCGCTCAGAAGGCGAGATGCACGTGCATCACCGCTGGGCGCAGGCCACGACGGCGCTGCAGATCGCCATCGCACTGGCGGCCATGGCGCTGCTGACCAAGAAGCGCTGGCTCGCGTGGGGCATGTTCGGCGTGGCGGGCCTGGGCCTGCTGCTGGGTGGCGCCGCGGCCCTGCACTGGTAACTGCACCTTCAGCAGTTGAGCATCTGCGAACGGGTGCGGATGAGCTCGCGCGCGCGGTTCATCGCGTAGTTGATGGCCTCGTCGGGCGAGCGCCAGCGGTAGCCGCAGGCCAGGCTGTCGTCGCGGAAAGCCTCGCGCTGCTTGCCCACCAGGCCGCGCACGCGGTTGACGACCAGAGCCGCGATGTAGCCGTCACCGCGCGGTGCCTCCACGGCGCCGACGAAGATGCGGTAGTCGCCTTCATGGGATTCGTTGAATTGCATCGGTTGCCTCATGCGGTGTGCGCCCACAGACAGGGCTGCAGGCGGCGCGAATGATCTTCCCGCCTCCGGGGGGCGCCCATCCCTCGGCAGAGGGAGAACCTCCTTCTGGGGGACGAGACGGCGCCCTCTCGTGACAGGGTGCATGGGAAGATGGTTTCCCCTTGTTTCAGCCGCCCAGCGCCCCGCCCGCGATGCCCGCCGAACTGCCCCCGCCCGCCTACCTGCGCCAGCCCGCCCTGATGGGCGACGAGCTGGTATTCGTCAGCGACGACGACCTGTGGCGCGTGGACCTGCGCGGCGGCGTGGCGCACCGGCTCACCTCGGGCCTGTCGGAACCGGCCACACCGGCGCTCTCGCCCTGCGGCCGCTGGCTGGCCTTCACGGGCCGTGACGAACAGCACGCCGAGGTCTGGCTGATGCCCGCGGCCGGCGGCCCGGCGCGGCGCTGCACCTGGCTGGGCAGTGAACTGCAGGTGCGTGGCTGGACACCCGACGGCCGCATCCTCTTCGTCAGCAACCACGGCCAGCCCTTCTTCCGCAACTTCCACGCCTGGACCCTGGGCCTGCTGGACGGAGAACCCGAGCCCTGGCCGACGCGGCTGCCGCTGGGCCCGGTGGACCACATCGCCTACGGCCCTGGCGGGCGCCGCGCCATCGGCCGCAACACCGCCGACCCGGCGCGCTGGAAGCGCTACCGCGGTGGCCGCGCCGGCCACCTGTGGATGGAGTCGGCCGCCGAGCGTGGGCAGTTCACGCGCCTGGCGGGCCTGCAGGGCAACATCACCTGCCCGATGTGGCTGGGAGAACGGCTGCACTTCATCAGCGACCACGAAGGCATCGGCAACCTCTACTCGTGCCGGCCCGACGCCAGCGACCTGCGCCGCCACACCGGCCATGAGACCTACTACGCCCGCCACGCCAGCAGCGACGGCCTGCGCATCGTCTACCAGTGCGGCGCCGAACTCTGGCTGTGGGAGCCGGGCCGCGACAGCCGCCGCATCGACATCCACGTGCCCAGCGCACGCACCCAGGCCGCGCGCCGTTTCGTGCCCGCCGCCGAACACCTGCAGGGCCTGGCGCTGCACCCGGCCGGCCACAGCCTGGCGCTTGAAGTGAGGGGCCAGCTGCACAGCATGCCGCTGTGGGAAGGCGCACCGCGACGCCACGGCTGCAGCAATGGCCGGCGCCGCCTGGGCCAGTGGCTGGCCGACGGCCGCACGCTGGTGGCCACCAGCGACGCCTCGGGCGAGGAGCGCATCGAGCTGCACGCGCTGAACGACGACGTGCCACCGCGCGAACTGCCCTGGAGCGCCGCCGAGCTGGGCCGCATCACCGCGCTGCGCCCCGCACCCGCCGGTACGCGCGTGGCGCTGGCCAACCACCGCAACGAACTCTGGCTGGGTGACGTGGCCAGCGGTGCCCTGCTGCGCGCCGACCGCAGCGAGTTCGGGCGCATCGAAGACCCGGCCTGGTCGCCCTGCGGCGGCTGGCTGGCCTACACCTGCCCCACCAGCACACGCCACACCGCCATCAAGCTGTACGAGGTGGCCAGCGGCCGCACGCTGCTGGCCACGGCGCCCGAGTTCCGCGACTGGTGCCCGGCCTTCGACCCCGAGGGCCGCTACCTCTACTTCCTGTCGCTGCGCACCTTCGACCCGGTGTACGACAGCGTGCAGTTCGAGCTGAGCTTTCCGCGCGCGGCGCGCCCCTACCTGATCGCGCTGCAAGCCGACGGCCCCGCGCCCTTCGACCCGGCGCCGCGCGGCATGCACCACGGCAACGACGAAGAGCGCCGCGGCGCGGGTGCCGAGCGCGAGCCCCTGCCGCCGCTGCAGCCCGAAGGCCTGGCACGCCGCGTGGCCGCCTTCCCGGTGGCCGAGGGCCGCTTCGGCCAGATCGCCGGCCTGGCCGGCGGCAAGGTGGTGTGGAGCGCGCTGCCCATCGCCGGCGCCCACGGCCGCGGCGGCCACAAGGATGGCCCCGGCCGCCTGGAGGTGTTCGACTTCGCCAGCGGCGAACTCAAGACCCTGGCGCCGCAGGCCGACGGCTTCGCGCTGGCGGCCGACCACGCCACGCTGGTGCTGCGCCACGGCCGCAGCCTGCGTGCACTGGACGCCACGCGCAAACCCGAAGACAAGCCCGCGCCGGCCGATGCCAAACCCTCGCGCGAGAGCGGCGTGGTGGACCTCGCCCGCCTGCGCGTGGCGGTGGAGCCGGCCAAGGAATGGGCGCAGATGCTGCACGAGGTGTGGCGGCTGCAGCGCGACCACTTCTGGGTGGAGGACATGTCCGGCGTCGACTGGAACGCCATGCTGCGCCGCTACGCCCCGCTGCTGCCGCGCGTGGCCACGCGCGGCGAGCTGTCAGACCTGATCTGGGAGCTGCAGGGTGAACTCGGCACTTCGCACGCCTACGAGATGGGCGGCGACCACCGCAAGCCGCCGGCCGTGGCCCTGGGCCACCTGGCGGCGCAGTTGCGACTGGCCGACGGCGGCTGGGTCATCGAAGGCACGGTCAAGGGCGACCCCTGGGACGCCGCGGCCGACTCCCCGCTCAACGCGGTGGGCGTGATGGCGCAGCCGGGTGAACGCATCGTCGCGGTGGGTGGACAGCCGGTCAGCGCCGCGCTGCCGCCGCAGGCGCTTCTGGTCAATCAGGCTGGCGCCAGAACCGCACTGACACTGGCCGCGCCCGGCGGCCGCCGGCGCGAGGTGTTGGTGACGGCGCTGGCCGACGAGACCCCGGCGCGTTACCGCGAGTGGGTGGAGGCCAACCGCGCCCACGTGCATGAACACAGCGGCGGCCGCGTGGGCTACTTCCACCTGCCCGACATGATGAGCGCCGGTTTCGCCGAGTTCCACCGCTACTTCGCCACCGAGTGCGACCGCAACGCGCTGATCGTCGACGTGCGCTACAACCGCGGCGGCCATGTCTCGCAGCTGCTGCTGGAGAAGGTGGCGCGGCGGCGCATCGCCTGGGCCATCACGCGCTGGGGCCAGCCCAGCTGCTACCCCGAGGAAGCGCCCGCCGGCCCGGTGGTGGCGCTGACCAACGAACACGCCGGCAGCGACGGCGACATCTTCAGCCACGCCTTCAAGCTGATGGGCATCGGCACCCTGGTGGGGCAGCGCACCTGGGGCGGCGTCATCGGCATCTGGCCGCGCCACAAGCTGGTGGACGGCAGCGAGACCACCCAGCCCGAGTACAGCTTCTGGTTCAAGGACGTGGGCTGGAAGGTCGAGAACCACGGCACCGAGCCGCTGGTGGAGGTGGCGAACGCGCCGCAGGACGATGTGTTCAATGCGCCCGGGCGCGACCGGCAGCTGGCTGCTGCGCTGGACGAAGCGCTGAAGGCGGCCGAGCGGCAGGGCGCACAGCGGCCGGAGTTCGGGGCGCGGCCGCGGCTGGGTTGAGGCGCGGCACCTGCGGCTGGCTCAGGCCGCCCGTGCGGCCAGCTCACGAAGCTTCGCCACCCACTGGTCACGGCGCCGACGCTCGCTGGACTCGGCAAGAACCAGCTCCTGCAGCGAATCGGCGAGTGCCACCGTCGCCCCTGCGGGCAGTTGTGCGACGGCCTTGACCAGCAGCTGCACGACGCTGGCGAACGGATAGGACATGGCGGTCAGGGGATGCTTCGCCAGCCAGCGGGCATGGGCCCCACTGACTTCCGCCAGCGCCTGCAGTGCGGCCAGCGAAGGCCATGGTTTGCTCGAAAAGCGTGCGCCGAGCCAGGCTTCGAGCGCCCCCGACAGCTCGTTGAGCAATTCGTTGCCCGCTGAGAGCAGGCCGAACCTTGAGTACTGGTCGGCCGAGCTGCCCAGCAGTTCGCGCGCCTTGGGCAAGCTCAGCGGCGCAGCCGGCTCCCGCGCTTCGATGCGCACCAGAAAGCGGGCCGCCTCCAGCATCTGCGCGTCGCGCATCGCCCCATCGCCACCGACGGGCACGAACTCCTTGGCGCGCTTGTGCCACTCGTCGGCACTCTTCAACGACCAGCCGTTGCCATAGGCCTGCCACTGCGCGGCATCGCCGTGCAGCAAGCAGGCTTTCAGGTAGGCCAGCGCGGGCTCCGG
The DNA here is from genome assembly GCA_964423075.1 of uncultured Rubrivivax sp. Lineage (GTDB taxonomy): Bacteria > Pseudomonadota > Gammaproteobacteria > Burkholderiales > Burkholderiaceae_C > Rubrivivax. Next base: position 51,606 of record CAYREA010000004.1, read on the forward strand.
CAAGCCCAGCTGGGCCGCGTCGCTCACGCCGGCCTCGAGAACGGCTTGCCAGTGCGGCAAGCTGAGGCGATCCGGTTTCCTGGCCTCAGATGCAGGCGTCAATGAAGGCCTCCAGAGCTAGCTCTCGAAAATCACGGGGTAGCGCGAGCGGGCAGCCTGCAGCAGCGCCTGCACCTCGTCCTCCAGCACAGCCCACGGCGGCCGGCTGGAGAGCATGGCGCGGTGCATGGCCGGTTCGGCGGCTCGCCGCAGCACATCCACCCCCGTTGGCCAGCCCAGGCGGCGCAGCAGTTGCGCGCGCAGCAGCGCCACGCGTTCGAGTGCACCCGGGCCGGCGGCGCCGCGGGCAAACAGGCTGGCCAGGCCCACCGGCCGCCCGGCCGGTGCGGCCGCCGGGTCCGGGATGGGGTAGCGCAGCCGGATGGTCTCCTCGGCCAGCAGGCGGGGGCTCAGCGCCTTGCGCAGCGCGGGTTCGTCGAGATCGCGCAAGGCCTCTTCCAGACCTGCGAGCGCCCCACTGCTGCTGGCAGCACCCAGGACCCCGCGACCGTGGTCCGGCGCGAACAGTTTCAGCAGCGTGGGCGAAAGCCACAGGTCAGCTGCGGCGGCGCTGGCGTCCGGCGCCGCCTGCGCCGGAAGCGCCGCGAAGAGCCCCAGCTGCTCGATGTGGCGCTCCAGGCGTGCGCAGGCCGCTGGCACGGCCTCGGTAGGCACCAAGCACGGCAGCAGGCGGCTGCCGGGATGGTCCTCGGCCTTCCTGCCCACCTCGATGTCGCGCTCGGGCCCGACGATGCGACAGCCGCCGGCAAAAGCAGGGGGCAGGCCGGCCAGGCCGCCGTGCCCGCGGGCCAGCGCACGCAGCGCAGCCACGAAGGCGGGTTCAAGACTGCAGGCATCGGCCCACTCGCGCTCGCCATCAGTGCCGCGGCAGGGCAGGCCCCAGAAGCAGCCCGCCGGCGGCAGCACACAAAGCAAGGTGGCGCCGCAGCCGGCCAGATCGTGACGCAGCGCCCGCAGGCCCGGGCTCCCCGCGGCACCCGCCTGCGCCATCAAGGCAGCCGCTGCCGTGCAGTCGGCCAGGTACTGCGCGGCGGGGAGAGCCCGTTCGGCACCGTCAAGCATGCGGCATTGTCAGCCCCTCGCGGACCGGCGGCAGCTGTTCGCGCCGCCGATGAAGCGCGGCCCTTCCATGGCCATCCCGACGCCGATGGTGTCCCAGGTCGTGGGCGAAGGTCAGCGGCATCAGCGACTGGGTCGGTGCCGTGGCCAGCGTACCGGCGCTGCCGCGCACCTTCAGCGCCACCTCTCACGCCGACCCACCACGCGGCCGCGGCCGGTGCCGGCCTAGGGCTCGAGTTCGATCAGGAAGGCCGGGCGCTTTCGTGTCCCGAAGCGAACGAAGTCGCGCACGCGATGGCCCGCGGCCTTTGCCCGCGCGCGGATGGCATCGTCACTGTCTTCGACCGGGGCAGTCAGCACGACAGCCAGCTTGCCCAGCACGGGCGACACCAGCAGGTCGCCCCAGTCGGCCAGCACCACGCCCGATTGCAGACGCAGATCGCGCAGATGCACGAGCTTGCGCAGCCACGCGGTCTGTTCGACCTGGGCGCCGGTGCCGACGATGACCAGGGTTTCCAGCTGCACCGCGCCGAACAGGGGGCTGAGGTCGGCCACACCACCGAGGCCTTCGCCGAGTGCCAGTTGGCGCAGATCCGGCAGGTGGCGCAGCTCTTCGATGCTGGTCAGGCCCCGCAGGTGAGAAAGCCGAAGTGTGCGCAGCGAATGGCTGCGGCGCAGCGGTGCCAGATCCTTCAGCTTGCCCTTGGCCAGGCTCAGCGTGGCCAACTGGGGCATGGCGGTGAAAGCCGTGCAGTCGGTGCCATCGTAGCCCTCGATGTGCAGACTCTCGATGGCAGGGTGCGCAAAAAGCGTCTCGGCGTAGTTGGCCTGCCAGGCCTCGATCCGCAGGTGCTTCAGGCCGGTGAGGCGGCGGAAGTCGAAGCCCTTGCGCAGCGGGAAGCTGAGCGTCAGCTTCGAAAGGCCCGCGAGCTGCTCGAGCCCGCTCGATGAATCGCTCTCGCAGTTGATCCAGAGCGCAGGAATGCGGTCGGCCTGGGCCGGCAGGAAGGAGAAATCCTTCTGCCGGCCTCTCTGCAGCTCCAGCACGTCGAAGCCGCCAGCGGCGGCCTCGTGCTGCGCCGCCGCGCTCCACTCGCCTTCGACGATGAGCCGGATGCCATCGCCTTGGAGTTCACGTTCCCGTCGGACCGACATCGGCCGATGTTACTTGCACAGCTTCGAGAAGGCGCCGCGCAGACGGCCGCGGGTCTTGCTGATGGCGTTGACGTCGTTGCTCAGATTGGCCAGGCCGCCGAGTTCGTCGATGACGAACTGCTCGGCCAGGCGCAACTGGTCCTTGAGCCGCATGCGGTCGGCCACCACCTCGAAGCGGGCGAGCACCTGCTTGACCGTACGCTTGCCTTCGTCGATGTGCTGCTGCAGGCGCGTGTCCACGCCCTGGGTGGTCTGGCCCACGTAGGGCAGGCCGGTCACGCCGTCCAGGAAGACGTAGATGACCGCGGTCACTGCCTCTTCGGCGCCGATCGAGATCAGCTCGCACCCGACCTTGCGCAGCACCAGACGGCCGTAGAACTGGGCCCCGGTGTTGAGCGAGGCCGAGATGCTCTGGCCGACGCTGATTTCGCCCATCGACATCCAGCCCGACGGGTCGATGGCATGGAGCGGGTCGTTGACCGCGTAGACGTAGCGGTTCAGCGTGGCGGGTTCGGTGCGCCGGCCCACGCCAGGATCGACGCTGAGCATGCGGCCCGTCGACGGGTCCATCCAGCGGGCCCGCAATTGCACCAGCTGCGCATCGGTATCGCCGTATTGGCCGGTGAACTGGTGCGTCAGACGCGGATTGGTGTTCGCGCTCTCGCCGAAGGCATTGGATTCGTACTGCTCGGCCACCGTGGCGTCGCGCCGCACGGCACCGATGGCGGTGCCCAGGTGGCCGACCAGCGGCACCAGGTCTTCGGTCGGACTACCGAACAGAGTGCCCTGCCCACCGCGCGCCTGCTGGCGCAGGTCGTGGCCCCAGACATACCCGGTGACCTGCGTGCCGGTGCCGCCGGTGCGGGTCTCCAACACCACCTCGGGCCAGCTTGTCGTCGGGTCGATCAGGAACTTCGTCGTGCCGCTCGGCGTGGTCTTGCTGATGCGCTGACCGTCAGCGTCGTAGCCGTAGCTGGCCACCGACTGCGCCGTGCCCGGCGTGGGGCCGCGGCGCACCTCGATCAGCCGGTTCTCGGCATCAAAGACGTAGCCGGTGTATTCGGCCGGGCTCTGCTTGGCAGCCAGGTTGCCGTTGCCGTCCCAGCTGTAGGTGGTGACGATGGTGGAGCCGGTGGTGGTGGTCAGCGTTTCGCTGGTCAGGCGGTCGTTGCTGTCGTAGGCGTAGGCCGTGCTTTCGGTACCCGCTGCCGTGACCACGCTGCGCGTCGTGCGGTTGCCCACGTTGTCGTAGACGTAGGTCGTGACCTGCGTGGCCGGTGCCGCGTTGTTGGCCAGCCAGGCGGTCAGATCGGCGCCCTTGTAGTGGCGCTCGGCGGCCAGCCGTGCGTTGCTGTCGTGCGTGAAGGCCTGGACACGGATCGGCGCGCCGGTGAACACGCCGGTGCCGGCGTTGTAGCTGGCCGCGCCATCGAAGGTGTCGATGCGGGTGACCGCACCGCCGGCATCGCGCTGCACGGCCTGGCCGGCCAGCAGCGTGGTCACGGATGCCACGCGCCTGCTGTGGGCCACGGCGATCTGGCGGTCCTGCGCGTCGAAGCGTCGTTCGCTCACCAGCACGATGCCGGCGCCGGTGTCGAGTTGTTGCTCGCTGCGCACCATGCGCCCGGCGGCGTCGTAGGCGTAGGTGGTGGTGCGGCCGTCGGGTGCGGTCAGCAGCGTCAGGCGGCCGTCGCCGTCGTACTGGTAGTTGGTGCTGCCTTCGGACGTGGTGCGCCGCGTGACATGGCCCGCCTCGTCGTAGCCCCAGGAAAGCGTGCCCAGCGGGCCCGTCATCGACGTGATGCGGCGCAGCGCATCGTAGGTGTAGGTGGTGGTGCCCTGCGTGGAGCCGGCGCCCGTCTCGGTCTGCGTCAGGCGCTGGCCGTCGGCGCTGTAGGTCCAGGAGATGCTGCGCGCCGGCGCGGTGGCGGTTGCCGGCACCGTGCGGCTGGTCTCGCGCCCGACACTGTCATAGGTGCGAACGATGGCCTGGCCGCCGAAGGTGGTGCTGCCGGTGATGCGCCCTTCGGCGTCATAGCTGAAACTTTCGGTCGAGCCGTCCGGCAAGATGCGCGCCACCGGCCGCCCGGCGGCGTCGTAGCGCCACTGCGAGGTGTGCGCACTGCCATCGGTCTGCGCCGTGCGGGCGCTGGTTTCGTCGAAGCTGAAGGTGGTGGCCACCGGCACGCCGGTCTGCACCACGCTCGTCATCCGGCCCGCAGCGTCGTAGCCGAAAGTGGTGGTGACACCGCGCGTGTCGGTCTCGGTGAGCCTGCGCCCGTCGGGGCGGTAGGTGCTCGACTCGAAGCTGCCGTCCGGGTAGTCGGTGCGCGTCAGCCGGTTCAGGGCGTCGAAGGTGTAGGTGATGAGGCGGCCATCGGGCAAGCGCGTCTGCGTGCGGTTGCCGGCCAGGTCGTAGCTGTGCTCGGTGCGGCGGCCGCTGGCGTCGACGGTGGCCTTGTGCTGGGAGGCCGCGTCGTACTCGTGGCTCTTGCGGGCGCCGCGTTCATCCACCTCGGCCGTCATGCGGCCGGCCGCGTCGTACTCCAGGCTGCGCACACTGCCGTCCGGCAGGGTGGTGCTGACGAGCCGGTTGAGTTCGTCGTAGCCCATCAAGGTGACACGGCCCAGGCGGTCGGTGCTGCCGACCTTGTTGCCGTTGGCGTCGTACTCGATCTGCTCGTTCGTGCCGTCGGGGAAGTCGGTGCGCACCAGGCGCGAGTTGGCGTCGTAGGTGTACGTGGTGGTGCGCCCCAGCGCGTCGACGCTCGTCGACTTCAGGCCTGCCGCGTTGTAGGTCGTGCGGCGCACGGCGCCGGTGGCATCGGTCTCCTGGATGAGGCGGTTCTCGCTGTCGTAGACGCGGGTGATGGTCTCCGTGCGCGGCACGCCGGCCACCGTGCGCGTGACACTGCGCGTCAACTCGTTGCCGTTGTCGTCGAAGGTGATGTTGGTGGCATTGCCTGCGCCATCGGTCTCGCGGGTGCGGCGGCCCTTCGCGTCGTAAACGTAGGTGGTCGTGATGCCGGCCACGTTCATCGACGTCAGGTTGCCCTTGGCGTCGATGCCCATGCTCGTCACGCGGCCCAGCGGTTCGGTGATGCTGTTCGGCAGCGCACCGGGGAAGGTGCTTTCACCGGCGCGGTAGCCGAAGGTGACGACGCGGCCGAGCGGATCGGACACGCTCACCGGGTTCTGGCGCTCGAAGTCCTTGCCCGTGGTCGGGTAGCCGATGGTGGTCACGCGGCCGAGCGGGTCGCTCTCGGTGAGCACCTTGCCGGTGACCGCATTGAAGGTCTTGGTGACGGTGTTGCCCAGCGGGTCGCGGCGAGTCAGCTCGTTGCCGTTGGCGTCGTAGGTCAGGTCGGTGATGCCGCCCCGTGCGTCGGCGATGCGCGAGACGTTGCCCGCCGCATCGAAGGTGTACGTTGTGGCATTGCCGCGACGGTCCACCACGCGCTGCTGGTTGTTCGCCTCGTCATAGGTCTGCGAAGTGCCGTCGCCATTGCCGTCGCTCACACCAGACAGTCGGCCGAACTCGTCGAACTGCTGGCGCAGCACGATCAGGCCGCGCGGGTCGGTGATGCTGGCCAGCAGGTGGCGGCTGTTGACAGTGTCACCGGCGCCACCGGTCGACGTCGCGGTGTCGTACTGGAAGTAGGTGATCTGCCCCGCGCGGTCGGTGACGCTGGCCAGCTCGCCGTTGGTGTTGTAGGCGTAGTTCAGGCTGCGGCCGGCCGGGTCGGTGGCGCGCGTGATGCGGCCCTGCGCGTCGCGCACGAGCTGCACGCCCAGCGTCGAGTTGTGCTGGTAGCCGGTCGGGCCGTAGTCGACCCGGTTGCCGTAGCGGTCGGCCATGGCGATCACGCCCACGCCTTCGCGCAGCGTGTACTTCATGCCTTCGCTGCTGGTGAAGGTGTAGTCGGTGGGGTTCCACGCGTCCAGCGCGTCCCAGTCGAACAGCATGCCGCCACGGAATTCCACCAGAGAGGGCAGGCTGGCGATCTCCAGGGTGCCGACGCCGGCGCCGCCGCCGGTGCTGCCGCCCACGGGCAAGGGCAGCGGGTCGAACACGATGCTCACTTCAGGCGGTACGAACGACCGGCACTGCGGCTCGTTACGCGCCTGGAAGCGGTAGACCCCGCCATCGGGCAGCGTGACCGTCACGCGGCGGTTGCCGATGGGTCGCAGGCACTGGTTGAAGCCGCTGGTCTGCAGCTGCCAGCTCAGGCCCAGCACCATGTTCTTGCGCACGCTGGTGTCGTTGGCATCCGCGCTCCAGCCGAAGCCGAAGTCGCCTTGGATGTCCTTCTTCAGGCTGTCATACGTGCGGTTCAGCGTCAGCGGCAAACCCGCCGCGCTGGCGTTGATGTCGGTGAAGCTGATGCGGAACTGCCCGATCTTGCGGTCGCGCGCGATCTCGATGGTCACCTGCGCGCTGCTGGCGCGGCCGTTGACGTCCACGACGTTCAGGCCCAGGTCATAGACGCCGTTGGCAATCTTGGTCGGGTCCAGCGTGCCCAGCGTGCCCGCGGTCACCGGGCTCAGGCCGCGGCGGATCTCCACCCAGGCGCTGGCTGCCGCGCCTGCGGGCTTGAGCAGCAGCTGGTAGTAGGCGAAGCGCGCGTCGCTGGCGGTGCCGATCACGGGCACCGGCTGCAGCACTTCGGTGTCGGTGGCCGGGCTCGTGATGGCGGCCACCGGCGCGGTGGTGTCGCTGGCGTCGCGCACCGTGAGGATGAGTTCGCGGGTCTGCGGCGCCGGGGTCTGGCCGTTGACGGCGCTGCCGGTGGCAGTGACGCGCACGGTGTGCACGCCGGCTGCCGGGGCAGCGAAGGTGGCGCTGCCGGCGGTGAGCACGAGCGGGGTGCCGTCCAGCGTGGCGCTCAGGGTGACGGCGCCGCCGTTGCCACCGCTGACCAGGGTGGTGAGGGTGACGCTCTGGCCGGCGTTGGCGATGGCCGGGTTGATCGCGGCCGAGAGTTCCAGCGCGGTGGGCTGGCTGCCCACGGTGATGCTGTAGCTCTGGGTGGCGAACAGGCCCGCGGCGTCGGTGACGCGCACGGTCACGGGCTGGCTGCCCACCTGCACGGGCGTGGGCGACCAGTTGATCAGGCCCGTGCTCGGGTTGATCGACATGTTGGCCGGCGCGGCCGTCAGGCTGTAGGTGAGCGTGTCGCCGGCGTCGGGGTCGGTGGCGTCGACGTCGTAGGCATAGGGCGCGGCCACGGTGGCCACGGTGCCGGGCACGGTGACGATGACGGGCGGCCGGTTGGTGGCCACGGCGTTGGCGGTGACGCTGGCCAGCGCGGATGCGCTCAGGCTGCCGTCGGAGACGGTGAGCTGCAGGGTGTAGGCGCCAGCCACGTCGGGCACGAAGCTGGCCGTGGCGCTGGTGGCGCCGCTGATGGCGGCCACGCTGCCCACGGGGCGGCTGGCGATGCTCCAGGCGTAGCTGAGCGGGTTGCCGTCGGGGTCGCTGGAGCCGGCCGCGCTGAGTGTCACGGCGCTGCCGACGTTGACGGTCGCGGGCGTGGCGCTGGCCGCGGCCACGGGCGGGCGGTTGGGGGTGGTCACCGTGATGGTGACGGTGACCGGCACGCTGGCCAAGGTGCCGTCGCTGACGATCAGTTGCGCGACGTAGGTGCCGGGCAGGTCGGCCACGAAGGCGGGTTGCGCAGCATTGGCCGGGCTGATGGCCGCGGCGCTGCCAGCCGGGCGGCTGGTGAACGACCAGCTGTAGGTCAGCGGGTCGCCGTCGGCGTCGCGCGAGCCGCTGCCGTTCAGTTGCACGGTGGCGCCGGTGTCGACGGCCTGCGGTGCGCCGGCGTCGGCCACGGGGCGCGAGTTCTGCGTGGAGATGATGACGGTGTCGGGCGCGCTGGCCAGCGTGCCGTCGCTGACGATGAGCTGGGCGATGTAGGTGCCCGGCCTGTCGGCGGTGAAGCGGGGGCCGGCGGCGGTGCTGCTGTCGAGCACGGCGGTGCTGCCGGCCGGGCGGGTGGTGAGGCTCCAGGCGTAGGTGAGGGGCTGGCCTTCGGGGTCGGTGCTGGCGCTGCCGCTGAGCTGCACCAGGGCGCCCAGGGGCACGGTCTGGTCGGGGCCTGCGTTGGCGCTGGGGGCGGCGTTGTCGGTGGTGATGGTGACGCTGGCCGGGGCGCTGCTCAGGCTGCCGTCGTTGACGATGAGCTGGGCGACGTAGGTGCCGGGGCGGTCGGCCACGAAGCTGGGGTTGACGGAGCTGGGCGCGGTGAGCACGGCGGTGCTGCCGGCCGGGCGGGTGCTCAGGCTCCAGGCGTAGGTGAGGGTGTCGCCGTCGACGTCGCTGGAGGCGCTGCCGTTGAGTTGCACCAGGGCGCCGAGTGCGACAGCCTGGTTGCTGCCGGGGCGGGCCACGGGGGCGGTGTTGAGGGTGGAGACGAGGACGCGGTCGGCGGCGCTGGTGGTGGTGCCGTCGCTGACGGTGAGTTCGAGTTCGTAGCTGCCGGCCACGTCGATGGTCAGGCGCGGCTGGACGGTGGTGGGGTCGATCAGCGCCGCGCTGCTGCCGCCCGGGGCGGAGACGATGCGCCAGGCGTAGCTGAGGGTGTCGCCGTCGACGTCGCTGGAGGCGCGGCCGTCGAGCACGACGGTGTCGCCCACGCGGGCGCTCTGGTCGGGGCCGGCGTTGGCCACGGGGGCGGAGTTGCTGGTGCTGATGGTGACGGTGTCGGCAGCACTGCTGGTGGTGCCGTCACCGACCACCAGGGCCAGGGTGTAGCTGCCGGCGCGGTCGGCCACGAAGCTGGGGTTGATGGTGGCTGCGCCAGTGAGCGCAGCAGCGCTGCCGGCGGGGCGGGTCTGCAGCACCCAGGTGTAGGTGAGGGTGTCGCCGTCGGGGTCGCTGGAGGCCGCGCCGTTCAGGCGCACGGTCTCGCCCACGCGCACGGTCTGGTCGACGCCGGCGTCGGCGCGGGGGGCGCCGTTGGTGGCGCAGTTCGCGTACTTGCAGCGCAGCGCGCAGATACGGCCGTCGGTCGTATTGATGACGAGGTTGTTATCCGAGTCCCGTGGATCGTCCGGGCCTGTAACCGGCGTGCGCGCCAGCGCCGCTTGTTGGATCAGACCAATGTCGACCCGGTCGATCCGACCGTTGTTGTCCACGTCGCACTTGAACGCCCAGGCTTGCACGCCTGTCAGCGCCAGCACAACAGCCATGACGCCACGGATCAGCTGCACCTTGATGCTGCGCATTGGTTCTCTCTCCTCAGGCGGCCTCGGTGGGCCCTCGTTCGTGCGCAGATTGTGGGCGAGCCCATGCGGCATCACGACGACGGTTTGGTCCATAACCCGTGAATAGGGGGGATGGTTTCTCAGTCAACCCGGTGCCACGGCGCCTCTCCATCCGCGGGCCTGGCCCGCGGTGCCGGTACAGCCATGCGTCGACGGTCACGCTGCCGACGGGCACGACCTCGGCCGATCGACCTCAGCTCAGCGCCGAGAGAAACGCCGGCAGCTGCGCTTCCAGGCGCGTGAACACGTCGTCAAGTCTGGCCTCGACGGCCGCGATGCGGTCGCCCTCCGTCAGGGCCTGCGCTTCGGCGAATGCCTTGTGCTGCGCGGCCAGCTGCTGGGCCCGCGGCGCTGCGGCCTTGACCTGCAGCAGCTGGTCCCAGGGGCTGGGAATCGAGATCGGGCCAACCCCGCCCTTGCCTTCGAGCTGTTCCAGGTGGATGCAACCGCCGGGCAGGTCGGGGATCGGCCCGCGCGCCGAATAGAGTCGCTCGTCGCGGCCCGGGTGGTACGGCAGGCTCTGCACATCGGCCGACCAGCCGAGCATGACGAAGAAGTACCGCTCCACGCCCGGCCCGGGTTCCCACTTCAGCCACGCGCAGCGGCCGGGCATGCCGCGGCGGCGGTACAGCATCGAGCCGATGAAGACCTCACGGCCTGGCGCCGACTCCGGCAGCTTGAAGGCCTCGAACTCGGGCAGTCGCGCGGCCATCAGCCGCTTGACTGCGCTGAGAAGGAGCGGCTTGTACAGCTTGTCCATCTTCCCCGATCAGAACCCGAACGCATTTTTCACGCACTCTTCGACCACGAACTCGGCCATGAAGGACATCACCGCGACAGTGCCGTTGAGGCAGGCCACCATGCCGGCGTTGCCAGGCGTCCCACGCTGCACGTGCAGCGGTTGGGCGTGTCGCGGCCGGGGTCGTGGTGCGGCCGCAGCTGGGTTGGGCTGCCGCAACCGGTCAGCCACGCGCCGTTCAGGCCAGCTGCAACTGGGTCGCGATGCCGAACTCGGCGGGTGTGCGGCGCGGGATCAAGGCTGGCATGAAGGCCAGGTCCCTGGGAACCACGCCGATCTGCGCGGCTTCGTTGCCGTCGATCTTCAGGTCGCGGCAGGCCTGCCGCCACCGCTCGCCCTCGACACAAAGCAGCCCCATGAACAGGAACGGGGCACTGGCCAGGTCCGCAGGCACGAAGCGCAGGAAGTCACCGTCGATCTCGTGGAGAACGTCGAAGGCGCCGCATCCTGCACAGACCCAGCCCGTGCACTCTCCGGGCAAACCTGCAGCACCAACCGGCTTCAAGTCGCAGGCTGAGTTCGCGGCAATGATCTCGAAGAAGCGCCTTGCGCTGCGGAACCTGGGCAGGGTCTGGATCGGCCGGAGCTCGAAACGGTCGCCCGACGACACGCCGAGCGAGCGGAGCAGTTCTTCCGAGTAGGCCGTGGACTGGGTCCTCGCGATGCGCACGGCGTGTACACGCTCAGGCAGCTTTACCACCGTCAGCGGCATCGATGTGCGTACCCCGACGGGGCGCCCACACACCTTGCACGAGCCGCCGACGTAGGCGTCCGCCAGCGCGGTCTTGCAGTTGGCGCTGCCCTCTCCCCAGATCGTCCGCAGCTCGGGCTGGGCGAAGCTTGGCGGCAGGCTCGGGTGCGAAAAGCTGAACTCGGTGATCGCGTGGGGATCGTTGAATCGCCGCATCAAGGCGTCGCCGATGGCCTCCCGGCATTCTTCGAACGAGTCACGGGTGACCTGCAGCGCGGGCTCGTCGATGAGCCACACGGTGATGCGGCCACCTTCTCTTCGCCAGTCGCAACGGTAGATCCGATCACCCATCCTCGCGTCCTATCGAATGCCGCGCAGGTATCGCTGAATCTCACGCCGGGTGTGGTTGGTGAAGGTATCCCGGCCCTTCAGGCCGCAGGCATTGTCGACCAGGCGCGCAGCAACGAGCGTGGCGTTCAGGGCCACTCTCACCTGCGCCGGATTCTTGCTCATGTAGTTGGCCCAGAACTGCGCGCTCGTATTTGAAGGGGACGGCAAGCCGTGCTCGCGGAACACGAGGTTCTGCACCGTGTGGAGCATCTGGTGCGTGCGCTCCCAGACGAAGAACAGGCGCTGATCCGGAAAGCCGAACACCGCGTTCTGCATCGGATGGTGGCCGGCGTTGCTGCCACCCTTGACGTACGCCAGTCCGATGCGACACCCGACCTGCCGGGTGATCGTCATCGCCTTGCCGGCGTTCCTGCCCGCGAAGAAGACCACGCGCGCCGTCGCTTGCCCAATCATGGCCCCGGCGGCGCCGAGGCCACTGAAGCCGATGCTGACGTTCCCGCTGGGATCGGTGCCCTCCAGCGGGTCGCCGGCGGCATAGGCATAACGATTGAGGTTCCGGGGGTTCTCGGTTTCGCCCTGGAACGGATCCATGCTGTTGAAACGACCGAGCTGCGGCTGCAGCCACCGCGCCCGCAGGTAGGTCAACCCGGCCTCGGCCTCCCAGTACTCTCCTGTGTACTGATGTCTGAGCCGCGGGCTGGCGTTCGCCAGTTGGCCGTAGGCCGAGGTCTCGGAGGTCTCCACCACCGCCCCAGCGCCGTCGATGGCCGCCAGCGTCGTGTTCAGGTGCCCGGGCAAGGGGAACAGGTTCTCCGCTGGCGCGGTGGCCGCCGTGCCATTGGCCCCGCTGGCCTGCTGGCGCAAGGTGTCACCCCACACGTAGGCCGTGGTCTGCGTGCCTGCGCTTTCCAACACCACCTGCGGCCACTGGCTGGTCGGGTCGATCAGGTAGCGCGTACTGCCGCCTCCCGTCGTTTTGCGGATGCGCTGGCCATCGCCGTCGTAGCCGTAGCTGGCCACGGCAGCCGCCACAGCCTGCGTGGCGCCGCGCCGCACCTCGACGAGCCGGTTGTCGGCGTCGAAGATGTAGCCGGTGTACTCGCTCGGTGTGGTGCGAGAAGCCAGGTTGCCGTTGCCGTCCCAGGCGTACGCCGTCGCGACGGTGGCACCGGTGGCGGTGGTGAGCGTCTCGCTGATCAGCCGGTCGTTGTTGTCGTACGAGTAGCTGGTGCTGTCGGTGCCGGCAGCGGTGGTCACCACCTTGGTGCTGCGGTTGCCGACGCTGTCGTAGGCGTAGCTGGTGGCCTCGGTGGCCGGTGCGACCGGGTTGCCAAGGAAAGCCGCCAGCTCGGCGCCCTTGTACACGCGCTCGCCGGTCAGGCGCGCGTTGGCGTCGTAGGCGAAGGTCTGCACGCGCACCGGGCTGCCGCTGAAGCCGCCCGTGGCCACCACGAACGCGGCGCTGCCGTTGAAGGTGTCGATGCGGCTGACCGCACCACCGGCACCTCGGCTGATGGCCTGGCCGGCCAGCAGCGCTGTGACACCGCCTTGGCGCCGCATGTGTGCAATGGCGATGAGCCGGTCCTGCGCGTCGTGGCGCCGCTCGGTCACGAGATCGATGCCCGCACCGGTGTCTAGCACCTGTTCACTGCGCAGCGCACGGCCGGCCGCGTCGTAGGCGTAGCTGGTGGCCTTGCCGTCGGGTGCCACGACACGCGTCAGGCGGCCGTCACCGTCGTATTCGTAGTCAGTGTTGCCTTCGCCCGTGCTGCGGCGCGTGATGCGCCCGGCGGCGTCGTAGGTCCAGCTCAGCGTGCCTTGCGGGCCGGCCAGTTGGATCAGTCGACCCCGGATGTCGTAGCTGTAGGTCGTGGTGCCCTGCGCCGAAGTCGGCCCGGTCTCGGTCTGCGTGGCGCGCTGGCCATCGGCATGGTAGGTCCAGCTGATCGTGCGCGCCGGGGTGTTCGCCGTCGCCGGGATCGTGCGGCTGATCTCGCGCCCTTCGTTGTCGTAGCTGCGCGTGATGGTCTGGCCGCCAAAGGTGGTGTGGGCGGTGAGGCGGCCTTCCAGGTCGTAGCCGAAGGTCTCGCTCGTACCGTCGGGCAGGATGCGGCTGATCGGCCGGCCGGCAGCGTCGTGGCGCCACTGAACCTCACGCCCGGCAGCGTCGCGCAGCAGGGTGCGGGCGTTGGTCTCGTCGTAGGCGTACGACGTGGGCGCGGCAATGCCGCCCTGCACCACGCTGACCAGGCGGCCAGCGGCGTCATATCCGTAGGTGGTGACGACACCGCGCGCGTCGGTCTCGCTGGCCTTGCGGTTGTCGGTGCGGTACGTGACGGTGTGGCTGCTGCCGTCCGCAAAGTCGGTGCGCGTGAGCCGGTTCAGCGCGTCATAGGTATAGATGATCAGGCGCCCGTCGGGCAGGCGTGCCTGCGTGCGGTTTCCGGCCAGGTCATAGCTGTACTCGGTGCGACGGCCGCTGGCGTCGACGCTGGCGGTGAGCTGCGCGGCGGCGTCGTGCTCCTGCGTGCGGCGCGCCGTGGTCTCGTCGACCTCGGCGGTCAACTGACCGGCGGGGTCGTACTCCATGCGCTTGCGCGTGCCGTCGGGGTTCTGCGTCTCGACGTGGCGGTCCAGCTCGTCGTAGAGCATGGCGACGGTGCGGCCCAGCCGGTCGATGACGGCCGTCTTGTTGCCGTTGGCGTCGTACTCGATCTGCTCGTTGCTGCCGTCGGGGAAGTCCGTGCGCACCAGGCGCGAATTCGCGTCGTAGGTGTAGCGTGTGATTCGCCCCAGCGCATCGGTGGTGGTGTCCACCTGTCCCGCAGCGTTGTAGCTGGTGCGGCGCACGGCGCCGGTAGCGTCGGTCTCCTGGATGAGGCGGTTCTCGCTGTCGTAGACGCGGGTGCGCGTCTCGACCCGCGGCGTGCCGCCCACCGTGCGCGTGACGCTGCGCGTCAGCTCGTTGCCGTTGCCGTCATAGGTGAAGTTGACGGCATTGCCCAGGCCGTCGGTCTCGCGCGTGTTGCGGCCGGCCGCGTCGTAGGTGTAGCTGGTGGCGATGCCACCGACCGTCAACGCGGTCAGGCTGCCCTTGGGGTCCAGGCCCATCGACGTGCTGCGCCCGAGCGGCTCGGTGATGGCGTTGGGCAACGCGCCGGGGAAGGTGCTGTCGCCCGGCCGGTAGCCGTAGCTCGTGACGCGCCCGAGCGGGTCGGTCACGCTGACCGGGTTCTGGCGCTCGAAGTCCTTGCCGGTGGTCGCATAGGCCGTGGTGGTGGTGGCGCCCAGCGGGTCGCGCTCCGTCAGCATCTTTCCCGTGACCGCGTTGAAGGTCTTTGTCACGGTGTTGCCCAGCGGATCCCGACGCGTCAGCTCATTGCCGTTGGCGTCGTAGGTGAGGTCCGTGATGCCGCCCTTGGCGTCGACGACGCGGGTGATGTTGCCCGCGGCATCGAAGCTGTAGGTCGTGGCATTGCCACGCCGGTCCACCACCCGCTGCTGGTTGCTGGCTTCGTCGAAAGTCTGCGACGAGTTGTCGCCGTTGGCATCGGCCGTGCCGGCCAGGCGGCCGAACTCGTCGAACTGCGCGCGCATCACGACGATGCCACGCGGGTCGGTGATGCTGGCCAGCAGATGGCGGCTGTTGACGCTGCCGCTGTCGCCGGCACCGGCCGGACGGGTTGACGTGTCGTATTGGTAGTAGGTGATCTGTCCCAGGCGGTCGGTGACGCTGGCCAGTTCGCCGGCTGCGTTGTAGGCGTAGTTCAGGCTGCGGCCGACCGGGTCGGTGGCGCGCGTGATGCGTCCCTGGCCATCGCGGATGAGCTGCACGCCCAGCGCTGAGTTGTGCTGGTAGCCACCGGGGCCGTAGTCGACGCGGTTGCCGTAGCGGTCGGTCATGCTCATCACGCCCACGCCTTCGCGCAGCGTGTACTTCATGCCATTGGCATCGGTGAAGCTGAAGTCGGTGGGGTTCCAGGGCTCGCCGGTATCGGCGTTGATCAGTGTTCCCTGGAAGATGACGCTGTCGGTGACGATGACCGAGAGCTGGCCGGCACCGGCACCTGCTCCTGCGTTGCCACCGACGGCCAGGGGCAGCGGGTCGAGGACGATGTTGACGTCGGGCACGGTGCCGAACGCACACTCGGGGTCGTTGCGACCCCTGAACCGGTAGATCCCGCCATCCGGCAGCGTCACCGTGATGCGCCGCGTTCCCACGGGCCGGATGCAGATGTTGAAGCCGCTGGTCTGGACTTGCCAACTCGCCCCGAACACCATGTTCTTGCGCACGCTGACGTCGTTGGCATCCGCGCTCCAGCCGAAGCCGAAGTCGCCTTGGATGTCCTTCTTCAGGCTGTCATACGTGCGGTTCAGCGTCAGCGGCAAACCCGCCGCGCTGGCGTTGATGTCGGTGAAGCTGATGCGGAACTGCCCGATCTTGCGGTCGCGCGCGATCTCGATGGTCACCTGCGCGCTGCTGGCGCGGCCGTTGACGTCCACGACGTTCAGGCCCAGGTCATAGACGCCGTTGGCAATCTTGGTCGGGTCCAGCGTGCCCAGCGTGCCCGCGGTCACCGGGCTCAGGCCGCGGCGGATCTCCACCCAGGCGCTGGCTGCCGCGCCTGCGGGCTTGAGCAGCAGCTGGTAGTAGGCGAAGCGCGCGTCGCTGGCGGTGCCGATCACGGGCACCGGCTGCAGCACTTCGGTGTCGGTGGCCGGGCTCGTGATGGCGGCCACCGGCGCGGTGGTGTCGCTGGCGTCGCGCACCGTGAGGATGAGTTCGCGGGTCTGCGGCGCCGGGGTCTGGCCGTTGACGGCGCTGCCGGTGGCAGTGACGCGCACGGTGTGCACGCCGGCTGCCGGGGCAGCGAAGGTGGCGCTGCCGGCGGTGAGCACGAGCGGGGTGCCGTCCAGCGTGGCGCTCAGGGTGACGGCGCCGCCGTTGCCACCGCTGACCAGGGTGGTGAGGGTGACGCTCTGGCCGGCGTTGGCGATGGCCGGGTTGATCGCGGCCGAGAGTTCCAGCGCGGTGGGCTGGCTGCCCACGGTGATGCTGTAGCTCTGGGTGGCGAACAGGCCCGCGGCGTCGGTGACGCGCACGGTCACGGGCTGGCTGCCCACCTGCACGGGCGTGGGCGACCAGTTGATCAGGCCCGTGCTCGGGTTGATCGACATGTTGGCCGGCGCGGCCGTCAGGCTGTAGGTGAGCGTGTCGCCGGCGTCGGGGTCGGTGGCGTCGACGTCGTAGGCATAGGGCGCGGCCACGGTGGCCACGGTGCCGGGCACGGTGACGATGACGGGCGGCCGGTTGGTGGCCACGGCGTTGGCGGTGACGCTGGCCAGCGCGGATGCGCTCAGGCTGCCGTCGGAGACGGTGAGCTGCAGGGTGTAGGCGCCAGCCACGTCGGGCACGAAGCTGGCCGTGGCGCTGGTGGCGCCGCTGATGGCGGCCACGCTGCCCACGGGGCGGCTGGCGATGCTCCAGGCGTAGCTGAGCGGGTTGCCGTCGGGGTCGCTGGAGCCGGCCGCGCTGAGTGTCACGGCGCTGCCGACGTTGACGGTCGCGGGCGTGGCGCTGGCCGCGGCCACGGGCGGGCGGTTGGGGGTGGTCACCGTGATGGTGACGGTGACCGGCACGCTGGCCAAGGTGCCGTCGCTGACGATCAGTTGCGCGACGTAGGTGCCGGGCAGGTCGGCCACGAAGGCGGGTTGCGCAGCATTGGCCGGGCTGATGGCCGCGGCGCTGCCAGCCGGGCGGCTGGTGAACGACCAGCTGTAGGTCAGCGGGTCGCCGTCGGCGTCGCGCGAGCCGCTGCCGTTCAGTTGCACGGTGGCGCCGGTGTCGACGGCCTGCGGTGCGCCGGCGTCGGCCACGGGGCGCGAGTTCTGCGTGGAGATGATGACGGTGTCGGGCGCGCTGGCCAGCGTGCCGTCGCTGACGATGAGCTGGGCGATGTAGGTGCCCGGCCTGTCGGCGGTGAAGCGGGGGCCGGCGGCGGTGCTGCTGTCGAGCACGGCGGTGCTGCCGGCCGGGCGGGTGGTGAGGCTCCAGGCGTAGGTGAGGGGCTGGCCTTCGGGGTCGGTGCTGGCGCTGCCGCTGAGCTGCACCAGGGCGCCCAGGGGCACGGTCTGGTCGGGGCCTGCGTTGGCGCTGGGGGCGGCGTTGTCGGTGGTGATGGTGACGCTGGCCGGGGCGCTGCTCAGGCTGCCGTCGTTGACGATGAGCTGGGCGACGTAGGTGCCGGGGCGGTCGGCCACGAAGCTGGGGTTGACGGAGCTGGGCGCGGTGAGCACGGCGGTGCTGCCGGCCGGGCGGGTGCTCAGGCTCCAGGCGTAGGTGAGGGTGTCGCCGTCGACGTCGCTGGAGGCGCTGCCGTTGAGTTGCACCAGGGCGCCGAGTGCGACAGCCTGGTTGCTGCCGGGGCGGGCCACGGGGGCGGTGTTGAGGGTGGAGACGAGGACGCGGTCGGCGGCGCTGGTGGTGGTGCCGTCGCTGACGGTGAGTTCGAGTTCGTAGCTGCCGGCCACGTCGATGGTCAGGCGCGGCTGGACGGTGGTGGGGTCGATCAGCGCCGCGCTGCTGCCGCCCGGGGCGGAGACGATGCGCCAGGCGTAGCTGAGGGTGTCGCCGTCGACGTCGCTGGAGGCGCGGCCGTCGAGCACGACGGTGTCGCCCACGCGGGCGCTCTGGTCGGGGCCGGCGTTGGCCACGGGGGCGGAGTTGCTGGTGCTGATGGTGACGGTGTCGGCAGCACTGCTGGTGGTGCCGTCACCGACCACCAGGGCCAGGGTGTAGCTGCCGGCGCGGTCGGCCACGAAGCTGGGGTTGATGGTGGCTGCGCCAGTGAGCGCAGCAGCGCTGCCGGCGGGGCGGGTCTGCAGCACCCAGGTGTAGGTGAGGGTGTCGCCGTCGGGGTCGCTGGAGGCCGCGCCGTTCAGGCGCACGGTCTCGCCCACGCGCACGGTCTGGTCGACGCCGGCGTCGGCGCGGGGGGCGCCGTTGGTGGCGCAGTTCGCGTACTTGCAGCGCAGCGCGCAGATACGGCCGTCGGTCGTATTGATGACGAGGTTGTTATCCGAGTCCCGTGGATCGTCCGGGCCTGTAACCGGCGTGCGCGCCAGCGCCGCTTGTTGGATCAGACCAATGTCGACCCGGTCGATCCGACCGTTGTTGTCCACGTCGCACTTGAACGCCCAGGCTTGCACGCCTGTCAGCGCCAGCACAACAGCCATGACGCCACGGATCAGCTGCACCTTGATGCTGCGCATGCGGGTTCTCTCCTCGGGCACGCCTTGCCGCGCAGCGTGGGGCCGGTGCCGGCCCCGCTGACGCGGACGTGATGCCGCTCAGTCTTGGTTGGCTTGAATGCAACGACCCGAAGGACTTCCCTCGGGCTGGGGCCGGTTCCGCCGGCCCTGGATCATCGTCCGGTCCGGCCGCGGCGACGTGGAATCAGCGCAGCCGCGCACGCCGCTGCTGCAAGCAGGGCCAGCGTGCCGGGCGCGGGCACCGGCGTGCCGGTGCCGCCGTCGGTGACGGTGACACTGGCGCCGCTGATCACGGGCGCCGTGATCGCCCCGCCGAACACGTCGGACAGGGCACTCACGGTGAGGTCGAGCGCGCTGGTACCGGCGCTCAACGTATTGAAGAAGAGGGTGAACAGGACGACACCGTCATCCTGCCGCGTCAGCAGCGCATCTGGATCAGCAAGCGAAGTGTCGGCCATGCTAATGAACCCAGTGCTGACCGTGAACTCCAGTCCGAATGCGAAGCCGAGGTTGAGCGCATCGACAGCACGGTCAAACCCGAGGATGCCGCTGTCGAAACCGATGTTCAACAAATAGGAGCCCACGCCGGCGCCGCCAAAGTCGGAAGCGGACACGGCTACGGCCACCTGCGTGCCGAGACCGACAGTCTGGTCGGCCGGCAACACGCTGACGGTGTAAGCCTGCGCCTGCGCCGAGATCAACAGCGTAGACGCCACCAGCAACCCCTGCCCCCACTTGCGCGCACGCTTCCAAGCCGTCATGTTCTTCCCCTGTTCGGTGCAATCATTATTTCCGACGCTAGCGTCGCGGTGCTGTATCCGTATGACGCCCAGCACCCGCATTCAGGGGGGATTGTTCGTTAGGTCTTGCCTCCCCACCCCCCAGCCGCGGGGGGCTCGCGATGGCCGCTTGCGCCCTGATCGATCCAGCGACAATACGAGCCCGCTGTCAGAGCCCGCCTGTCTCGATGCCGCAGAACCGATTCCATTGCCGGCCCCGCCCTCGCGCCGGCTTCACGCTGCTCGAGCTGCTGGTCGTGGTCGCCATCATCGCCTTGCTGGCCGCCTACGTCGGCCCCAAGTACTTCTCGCAGGTGGGCAAGTCCGAGCAGGCCGTGGCGCGTTCGCAGATCGAGGCCTTCAGCCGCGCCCTGGGCGCCTACCGGCTCGATGTCGGCAACTTTCCCAGCAGCGAGGAAGGCCTGGGCGCACTGCTGAACAAGCCGGCCAATGCGGCGAAGTGGAACGGCCCCTACCTCGAGAAAGCCGTGCCGCCCGACCCCTGGGGCCGCGCCTACATCTACCGCTCGCCGGGTGCCAACAACGCCGACTTCGACATCGTCTCGTACGGCAAGGACGGCCAGCCCGGTGGCGAGGGCGATGCCGCCGACCTCGGCAACCACTGAGCCGGTCTCGCGCGCGCCATGCAGTTCCGTGTCCGTGCGGTCGACGCCGCCTCGCAGCAGGTGATGGACCTCACGCTCGAAGCGCTCGACGAGCAGGACGCGCGCAGCCAGCTGCAGGCGCGCCAGCTCACGCCGCTGGCGCTGCAGCGCGGCCGCGGCATGGCCTGGCGCCGCCGCGGCGACCGCTTCTCGGTGCCGCTCTTCGCGCAGGAACTGCACGCGCTGACGCAGGCGGGCCTGGGCCTGGTCGAAAGTCTGGAGGCCTTCGCCGAGAAGGAACGCGCCGCCGAAACGCGCGCCGTGCTGGAACGCCTGATCGCCGCACTGCGCAGCGGCCAGCGCTTCTCGGCCGCGCTGCGCAGCCAGGGCGATGTGTTCCCGCCCCTCTTCGTGGGCATTGTCGAAGCGGCAGAGAACACGGGCGAACTCGCCAGCGCGCTGGAACGCTTCATGGCTTACACGCAAAGTGTGCAGGTGGTGCGCCAGCGCATGCTCAGCGCGGCCATCTACCCGAGCATCCTGCTGGGCGTGGGTGGCCTGGTGGCGCTGTTCCTGATGGGCTGGGTGGTGCCGCGCTTCGCTGCCGTCTACCGCAGCAGCAACCGCGCGCTGCCCTGGGGTTCGCAGCTGCTGCTGGACTGGGGCAGTTTCGCCGGCGAGCACTCGGCCGCTCTGGGCGTCGGCGTGGTGCTGGTGCTGGCGGCGCTGGGCTTCTGGCTCTGGGCCGTGGTGCAGCGCGACGACTGGTCGCGCGTGGTGCGCATCGTGCCGGGTGTGACGCACTGGCTCGAGCTGATGACGCTGTCGCGCCTGTTCCTCACCCTCGGCCTCTTGCTGCGTGGCGGCCTGCCGGTGCACCAGGCGCTGCAGCTGGCGCGTTCGGTGCTGCCGGCAGCACGTGCGCCGGCGGTGGACCGCGTGGCTTCGCGCATCGCCGAAGGGCAGGCGCTGTCGGCCGCGCTCGACGAAGCCGGCCTGGCCACACCCATCTCGCGCCGCTTCGTGCGCGCCGGTGAACGTTCGGGCCAGGTGGCCGAGATGCTCAGCCGCGCCGCGGCCTACCACGACGCCGAAACCGCGCGCTGGATCGAACGCTTCTCGCGCGTGTTCGAACCGGTGCTGATGGCCATCATCGGCGTGGTCATCGGCGGCATCGTGCTGCTGCTGTACATGCCCATCTTCGACCTGGCCGGAAGTCTGCAGTGAACGACGTGCGCCCGCTGCCGATAGACCCCGCCCTGCTGGCGCGCCTGCGCACCAGCGGCGGCGGTGCCATCCGCCTCTTGGCCCAGGCCGAAGGCGGCAGCGAGCGCGACGCCGCCTTGCGCCTGGCGCAGGCCTTCGGCATGCCCTGCTTCGAGATGGCCGACCTGCAGCAGCGCCAGCCCGCCTTCGAGCGCCTGCCGCTGGCGCGCGCACAGCAGCGCCGCGCCGTGCTGCTGCACGCCGGCCCCGACGACGGCGGCGCCACCTGCGTGGCCGTGCTGCCCGACCCCTTCGACCGCGACCTGCTGCTGCAGATGGAAGACTGGGCGCGTGCGCCGCTGCGCGTGGCGCTGGCCACGCCCGACGACATCCACGCCTACCTGAACCAGCAGGAAGCGCAGGCCAAGGCCATGGACGGCATGGGCGACGCGCTGCTCGGCACCGCCGATGACGAGGGCACGGCCGAGGTGCTGTCGCTGGCGGCGCTGTCGGAAGCGCCGAGCCCGGCGGTGCGCCTGCTCAATTCGACGCTCTACGACGCGCTGCGCGCCGGCGCCAGCGACGTGCACCTGGAAGCCACCGCCAACGGCCTGGCCGTGAAGTACCGGATCGACGGCGTGCTCGACAGCGTGGCCCAGCCTTCCGGCCGCCCGCTGGCCGAGCAGGTGATCTCGCGCCTGAAGGTGCTGTCGGGCCTGGACATCGGCGAACGGCGCGTGCCGCAGGACGGTTCCTTCCGCGTGCTGGCGCAGGGCCGCCGCATCGACCTGCGCGTGTCCATCATGCCCAGCGTGCACGGCGAAGACGCGGTGATCCGCATCCTGGACAAGCAGTCCGTGATCGAAGCGCACGGCCGCCTCACGCTCGACGCCCTGGGCTTCGACGCCGCGGCGCTGGTCACCATCCGCGAGCTGATCGAGGCGCCCTACGGCCTGCTGCTGGTCACCGGGCCCACGGGTTCGGGCAAGACGACGACGCTGTACGCGGCGCTGTCGGAAACGCACTCGGGCCACGAGAAGATCATCACCATCGAAGACCCGGTGGAGTACCAGCTGCCGGGTGTGTTGCAGATTCCGGTGAACGAGAAGAAGGGCCTCACCTTCGCGCGCGGGCTGCGCTCGATCCTGCGGCACGACCCGGACAAGATCATGGTGGGCGAGATCCGTGACCGCGACACCGCCGAGATCGCCATCCAGTCGGCGCTGACCGGCCACACCGTGCTGTCCACCGTGCACGCCAACAACGTGTTCGACGTCTTCGGCCGCTTCACGCACATGGGCCTGGACCCTTACGCCCTGGCTTCGGCGCTGAACGGCATCTGGGCCCAGCGCCTCTTGCGCGTGAACTGCCCGCACTGCACACGGCCGCATGAACCGGCGCCGGCCGACCTGCAGCGCCTGGGCATCACGGCCGAAGCCGCCCAGGACTTCCGCTTCCAGCGCGGCCAGGGCTGCGGCGACTGCCGCGGCACCGGCTACCGTGGCCGCCGCGCCGTGGCCGAGGTGCTGCGCCTGGACGACGAACTGCGCGAGATGGTGGCCGGCCGCGAGCCGATCCGGCGGCTGAAGGAGCTGGCGCGCCGCAATGGCACGCGCAGCCTGGTGGACGCGGCGCTGGACCTGGTGCGCCGCGGCGAAACCACGCTCGAGGAGGTGCGGCGTGTCACCGTGGCCGCGTGAACCGCTGGCCCTGGGGCTGGACGCCGGCACGCTGGCCGGCGCCGGCGTGCACTTGGCTAGCACCGAATCAGCATGGACAGTCGCCGCACTGGCCGCCGCGCTGAAGGCCGCACGCGCGCAGCACGGCAACACCCGTGCCGCGCGCCTGCTGCTGGCACCCGACCTGTGCCGCCACTTCGTGCTGGCGGCCCCTGGCGGCCTGCGCGCCTTTGCCGAACTGCGCGGCCTGGCGGCGGCGCGTGCCGCGCAGATCTTCGGCGACGGCGCCTGGGCCGTGGTGGCCGACTGGAGCCTGACGCAGCCCTTCGCCTGCGCCGCGCTGCCGCAGCCGCTGCTGTCGGCGCTGCTCGAGGCGGCACGCGAAGCTGGGCTGGTGCTCGGGCTCGAATCGGCCGTGCTGGCGGCGCTGGCGCAAACAGCTCCTCCGCCGGGCTTCGTCGCCTTCGCCACGCCCGGGCACCTGGTGCTGGCGCATCACAACGGCCACGGCCTGGACGCGCTGCGCTGCGTGCGCCGCCCCGCGCCGGACGGCGGCGAAACCCTGCAGGCCAACGCCGCGCGCGAGGCGGCGCGCGAAAGCCTGCGCCTGGGCAGTGCGCCTGCCGCGCTGCAGTGGCTGGAGCCGCTGGCCGTGGCGGCGCCGGACAGCGAGGCCGCCTGGGCCAGCCGGCTGGCCGCGCAGGGTGGGCGATGATGGGCCGCCACTGACCATGCCCCGCCACACCCCTTCATCACCGCTCTTCGTGCCGCCCGCGCTGGCCTGGCTGCTGGGCCACCGCGCGCGCCGGGCGCAACGCGCCGCGGCCGGGACAGCCCTGCTGGTGTGTGCCCTGTGCGCGGCCACCGCGGGCTGGTACTGGGCCCAGCAGCGCAGCGCCGTCGAGGCCTTGTTGGCTGCTGCCGACACCGGCCCGGCGGCGCCGGCAGCCAGCACCGCAAAGCCGCTGAGCGCGCAGGACAGCGCGCGCATCAACCGCGTGGTGCGGCGGCTGAACACCGACTGGGCCGCGATCTTCCAGGCCCTGGAACGCGCGGCACGGCCGAAGGAAGTGGCCATCGTCTCGCTTGAAAGCGACGCCGAACGCGGCGCCGTGCGCGTGGTCACCGAAGGCCCGGCGCTCGACGCGCTGCTGGCCCATGCCGAGCGGGTGCAGGCCTCGCCGCGCTTCGTGCGTTCACAACTGCTGCGCATCGAGCCGCCGGACGGCGCCTCGCAGGCCGAGCTGTCGCGCCTGAGCTTCGACCTGGTGCTGGCGCGATGAGTGCCTTGCCCCTGCCTGCCCCCCGCGCGGCCGCGCCGCGCGCCGCCTGGCCCGCGCATGCGGGTTTGTGGCTGTGGCGGCACGGCCTGTGGCTGCCGCTGGCGCTGGCCCTGCTGCTGCTCGCCGCGGTACTGGTGTGGGACACGATGGCGCTGCGCGAACGCGGGCTGGCCCTGGCCACGACCACGGCGGCGCGCGCTGCCGCGCCCGCACCGGCCGCCACCGCCACGCGCGCCGACGCCGATGCCCAGAACATGGCCGCGCTGCGCGGCCTGCTGCCGCCGGCCGCCGACGCCACGGCGCAAGTGCGGCGCCTGGTGGAGCTCACGCGCCCGCAGCTGGCCTGGCAGCGGGCCGAGTTCCAGCAGACCGAAGACGCCGCCGGCGGCGTGCTGCGCCTGCAGGTGACGGTGCCCGTGGCCGGCGAGTACGCGGCCATGCGCCAGGCGCTGGACAGGAGCCTGCTGGAGCTGCCCAACCTTTCGCTGGACCAGGTGCAGCTGCGCCGCGTGCAGCCCGATGCCACTCGGCTGGAAGCGCGGCTGCGCTTTTCCATCTGGCTCGCTGCCGCCGCCCCCGGAGCACCCGCCCGATGAGAGGCGCATCCAACAGCAAGCGCTGGGCCGTGCTGCTGCCCTTGCTGGGCCTGGCGGCCTGGCTGGCGCTGTTCGGCGACAAGACACCCTCGGGCACGGCCAAACCGGTGGCCGGCCCGGCCCAGCGCGCGGCGCTGCCGCCGCCACCCGCGGCGCGCCCGCCGGCCTCGCGCCGCGATGCCGTGGTGGCCGAGCCGGTAGAAGCCCTGCGCCCGCGCACCGCACCCGACGGCAAGCCCCGCCCCGCCGCCGACCTGTTCGCCGTGGCCGCCTGGCGCCTGCCGCCACCACCGCCGCCACCCGCGGCGCCAGTGGTGCAGGCCAAGGCCGCGCCGACCCTGCCCGCCTTGAACTACCGCGTGCTCGGCAAGAAGGAAGAAGACAACACCTGGGAGGTCTATTTGGGCCGCGACGACATGAGTTTCATCGCCCGCGCGGGCGACACGCTGGAAGGCCAGTGGCGGGTGGACAGCATCGAGCCGCCGACGATGGCGCTGACCCACCTGCCCAGCAACCAGACGCTGAAGCTGCCGATCGGGGATCCACGATGAACCTGGCTTCGATGGCACGCCGCGCCGGCCGCGCGTTCGCGCTGGCCGCGGTGTGCGCGCTGCTGTGGGGCTGCGCCGCGCAGACCGCCTACCGCGAAGGCCAGGCGCGCGTGGCGCAGGACGAACTGCCGCAGGCGCTGGAGCGTTTCTCCGAGGCGCTGCGCCTGGAGCCGGGCTCGGCGGAGTACCGCGCCGCCTACCTGCGCACGGTGGAGCGCCTGGTGGTGCGCACGCTCTCGCGCGCCGACATCGCACTGGCCGCCAACGACCTGGCCACCGCCGAAGCCGGCTACCGCCAGGTGCTGACGCTGGCCGCCGGCAACGACCGCGCCCTGGTGGGGCTGCGCCAGGTGGAACAGCAGCGGCGCTGGGTGCGCGCCCTCCGCGACGCCGACAGCGCCGCCGCGCGCAACGACTGGGAGGCCGTGCGCACCCAGGTGCGGCCGCTGCTGCTGGAAGCGCCCGCGCACCGGCGCGGCCGCGAGCTGCTGCAGCAAGCCGAAGAGGCGCTGGCCAAGTCGGCCGAAGGCCGCAACACGCCCGAGAAGGCGCTGGCGGCGGCCTACCGCAAGCCCATCTCCATCGAGTTCCGCGACACGCCGCTGAAGACCATCTTCGAGGTCGTCGCGCGTTCCTCGGGCCTGAACTTCGTGCTCGACAAGGACGTGCGCAGCGACCAGCGCGCCAGCATCTTCCTGAAGAACAGCACGGTGGAGGCGGCCGTGGGCATGCTGCTCACGTCGAACCAGCTCGACCAGCGCGTGCTCGACGCCAACTCGGTGCTGATCTACCCCAACACGCCGGCCAAGCAGAAGGACTACCAGGCGCTCACCGTGCGCAGCTTCTACCTGGCCAATGCCGAGGCCAAGGGCCTGGCCGCCACGCTGAAGAGCCTGCTCAAGCTGCGCGAGGTGGCCATCGACGAGCGGCTGAACCTGCTGATCGTGCGCGACACGCCCGATGCCATCCGCGTGGCCGAAAAGCTCGTGGCGCTGCACGACATGCCCGAGCCCGAGGTGATGCTGGAGGTGGAGATCCTCGAGATCAAGCGCACCCGGCTGCTCGACCTGGGCGTGCGCTGGCCCGAGCAGCTGGCGCTGGCGCCGCTGCCTTCGTCCACCGGCAGCGCGCTGACGCTGTCCGACCTGCGCAACCTCAATTCGTCGACCACCGGCGCCACCCTGGGCAACCTGACGATCAACGCGCGCAAGACCGACACCGACGCCAACATCCTGGCCAACCCGCGCATCCGTGCCCGCAACCGCGAGAAGGCCAAGATCCACATCGGCGAGCGCGTGCCCAACATCTCCATCACGTCCACGCCCACCACGGGCTTCGTGTCGGAATCGGTGACCTACGTCGACGTGGGCCTGAAGCTGGACGTGGAACCCACCATCTACCTCGACAACGAAGTGGCGATCAAGGTGGGCCTGGAGGTGAGCAACATCATCAGCCAGGTGCAGACCAAGTCGGGCACGCTGGCCTACCAGATCGGCACCCGCACCGCGTCGACGGTGCTGCGCCTGAAGGACGGCGAAAACCAGGTGCTGGCCGGCCTGATCAACGACGAAGACCGGCGCAGCGCCAACAAGGTGCCGGGCCTGGGCGAGGTGCCGGTGCTGGGCCGCCTGTTCGGCAGCCAGGCCGATGACAGCGCCAAGACCGAGATCGTGCTGTCCATCACCCCGCGTGTGCTGCGCAACGTGCAAAGGCCGCCGGCGGCGTCGCAGGAATTCGACTCGGGCACCGAAACCAGCACCGGCGGCCGCGGGGCGGCCGAGGGCGGGCTCACGGCCCCTGCGCCGAACCGGCCCACGCCAGTGCCGGCCCGGCCGGCGGCACCCGCTGCGGCGCCGGCCGCCAGCGGGCAGCCACCGGCCGTGATCGACGCCGCGGCCGCCAACACGGCGCTTTCAGGTGGGGCCGTGGGCGGCACGGCGGCGGGCGGCGGGGTCTCCACCGCGGCCAACACCGTCACCCTGCGCTGGGACGCACCGGGCGCGGTGCGCGCGGGCGACAACTTCAGCGTCACCGTGCTGGCACGTGGCGACCAGCCGGTGACGGCGCTGCCGGTGGTGTTGTCCTTCGACCCGCAGGTGCTGCAGGTGGTGGGCGTCACCGAAGGCGCCTTCCTGCGCCAGGGCAGCGCCGCCACCAGCTTCACGAGCCAGATCGACCCCGCCGGCCAGGTGCTCGTCACCACCTCGCGCGGTGGCGGCACCGGCGCGGTGGGCGAGGCCTCGGCCTTCACGCTCAGCCTGAAGGTGCTGTCGCGCCCGGCGAGTGGGCAGACCGGGCTGCAGATGGTCAGCGCCGCCCCGGTGGGCCTGCAGGGCCGGGCGATGGTGGGGCAGCTGCCCACCGCACTGGCCGTGACCGTGCAGCCATGATGAAAGCGCGCCGCGGCTTCACGCTGATCGAGCTGCTGGTGACGCTGGCCATCCTGGCCGCGCTGGCCTCGATGGTGGTGCCGCTGGCACAGGTGCAGGTGCAGCGCGCGCGCGAGCAGGACCTGCGCATCGCGCTGCGCGAGATCCGCGCCGCGCTCGACGCCCACAAGCGCGCCGCCGACGAAGGCCGCATCCGGCGCGAGGCCGGCAGCACCGGCTACCCGGCCACGCTGGAAGTGCTGGTGGACGGCGTGGAAGACCAGCGCGACCCGAAGAAGCGCAAGATCTACTTCCTGCGCCGCCTGCCGCGCGACCCCATGGCCGGCGACGAAGCCTTGAGCGACGCCGAGACCTGGGCCCAGCGCGCCTATGCCTCCGAGCCCGACGACCCGCAGCCCGGCGCCGACATCTACGACGTGGTCTCGCGCAGCCCGCTGGTGGGCCTGAACGGCGTGCCCTACCGCAAGTGGTGAGTGGCATGCACGCACGGCGCCGGCGCGGCTTCACGCTGATCGAGCTGCTGGTGGTGCTGGCCATCGTGGCCACGCTGCTGACGCTGGCCGTGCCGCGCTACTTCGGCAAGGTGGAAGCCACCAAGGAGACCGTGCTGCGCGAGAACCTGCGCACCACGCGCGACGTGATCGGCAAGTTCTACGGCGACACCGGGCGCTACCCCGACAGCCTGGACGAGCTGGTGGAGAAGAAGTACCTCGGCGGCCTGCCCTTCGACCCACTCACCGATTCCGCCGCCACCTGGACGCTGGTGCCGGTGCCCGAGGGCTACAAGGGCGCGGTCTACGACCTCCACAGCGCCGCACCCGGCCGCGCGGCCGACGGCACGCCCTATGCCGAGTGGTAGCCGCCACACCCGCAGCGCCGGTTTTTCCTACCTGCTGCTGCTGCTGCTGCTGGCCGTGCTGGCCGTGGCCACCACCGGCAGCCTGGCCCTGGGCCATGTGATGGAACGCCGCGCCGCCGAGCAGGCCCTGCTGGCCACCGGCGACGACTTCCGCGCCGCGCTGCTGAGCTGGCGCCGCGGCGGCGGCGGTGGCGGTGGCGGCCCGGCCGAACTGGCCGAGCTGCTGCGCGACCCGCGAGTGCCCGGCGTGCGCCGCCACCTGCGCCAGCTGCCGCACGACCCGCTGACGGGCCGCGCCGAATGGGGCCTGGTGCGCAACAACGCCGGCCGCATCATCGCCGTGTACAGCCTGGCCGAAGGCAAGCCCATCAAGCGCGATGGTTTCGATGCGCTGCGGCAGGCGGGGTTCGAGGAGGCCGAGAGTTATGCGCAGTGGACGTTTGGCGCCGTGCCGCTGCGGCCGCCCGGCGCGGCCTCGGCACCGCGTTAGCCGCGGCGCCTACAGCGCGCGTTCACTCGCCTGCGCCAGATAGAACCACTCGTGCCCCGGCAGCGCCGTGGGGTCGGGGAACACGATGTAGCCGGCGCGTGGCGCGCGCAGCTCCGTGCCGTCGGCGCGCATGGCGATGAGTTCGCCCTCGGCCAGCGGCGTGAAGCTGGTCCAGGTCTTGGCGAAGCTGTCGCCTGCGTCGTGGCGGTCGACAACTTCCGCCAAGCGCAGGCACTCGAAAGGCCGCGCCGGCGGCGCCAGCGCCACGCCTTCGGCCAGGCCCAGCAGCGCCAGCGTCTGGCGGATGGCCGTCGCAGCCACCTGCGGGCCGGCCGGGTCGTCGTGCTGGCCGCATTCCAGCGTCACGCCGTAGCCGCCCTGGCTGCGCATGTACTCGGTGGTGCCCACGCCATAGCTCGGGTCTTCGTGCACGGCACCGGGCGTCAGGCCCTGCGCCTTGCGGCGCGCCACGCCGGCGGCGTAGGCCGCCATCCAGCCTTCGACGACGCGGCTCACGCCCACGTGTTGGGCCAGCTGCGCTTCCGCATCGGCATGGGCGAAGGGCTCCAGGGCATCGCGGTTGTCGGCCGGGCCGCGCATCACGAAGGGCTGGCCAGGGTTGCGGAAGCTGTGCAGGTCGAGCAGCACGTCGTGCGCGGCCAGCAGCGGGCACAGGGCGCCCGCGATGCGGTCTTCGTTGTCCTGCGGCGTGGCGGTGGGCTGCAGGCGGCGGTTGAGGTTGCGCTCGCCCATGCGCTGGGCCTTGTTGTAGGCGAGTGGGTTGGCCACCGGCACGAAGGTGACGCTGCCGCGCACGATGTCGATCTGGCCGCCGTCGATCTGTGCCATCACCTGTTCGATGCCGCGGGTGCCGGCGGTTTCGTTGCCGTGCACGGCGCCGGTGACGATCAGCTTAGGCCCCGGCTGCAGGCCAAGGTAGCGGTGCACACGCAGGTGGCGGGTGCTGATGGGTGCCGTCACGCCGCGCCCCCGCACAGCAGGCGGTGCGCCTGCTCGTAGCGCTCGTGCACGCCCAGGATCACCTCGTCGGGCAGGTCCAGCGCGGCCTGCTCGGCACCGCCGGTGACGCCGGTGCCGGCCAGCCAGTCGCGCAGCGGCTGTTTGTCCAGCGCGACGATGCGGCCCTGCGCCAGCTCGTCGGCCAGCCAGAAGCGCGAGGAATCGGGTGTCAGCACCTCGTCCATCAGCGTCAGCGTGCCGTTTGCGTCCAGGCCGAACTCGAACTTGG
Organism: uncultured Rubrivivax sp.; assembly: GCA_964423075.1. Classification (GTDB taxonomy): domain Bacteria; phylum Pseudomonadota; class Gammaproteobacteria; order Burkholderiales; family Burkholderiaceae_C; genus Rubrivivax. Next base: position 81,952 of record CAYREA010000004.1, read on the forward strand.
TGTCGGCGATGACGATGCCGCGTGTCAGTGCATATCGGCGGGCAGCCTCGAAGATGCGGATGGCGGTGTCGCGCACCTCGGCGGCGCGTGCGGCGCCCAGCACGCCTTCCAGCTGCGCGAACGAGATGTTCTCGTCGTGGTCGCCCACCGCGGCCTTGGTGGCGGGGGTGAAGATGGGTGCGGCCAGCGGCGTGGTCTGCGCCAGGCCGGGCGGCAGCGCCATGCCGCAGACGGTGCCGCTCTTCGTGTACTCCTTCCAGCCCGAGCCCGCCACGTAACCGCGCACCACGGCTTCGCAGGGCAAAGGCTTCAAGCGCTTGACCAGCATCGAGCGGCCCTGCACCTGCGCCACCTCGTCGGGCGCCACCACACTCTCTGGCGCCTCGCCGGTGAGGTGGTTGGGCACGATGTCCTTGAGCAGCTGGAACCAGAAGAGGGCCATGCCGGTGAGCAGGCGCCCCTTGCCAGGCACCGGGGCCTTCATCACCACGTCGAAGGCGCTCAGGCGGTCGCTGGCCACCATCAGCATGCGGTCGGTGCCCACGGCGTAGAGGTCGCGCACCTTGCCGCGGGCGATGAGGGGCAGGGAGTGCAGCGTCGTGCTCGGCACGGCAGGGCCGAGGCTGGCCAGGCGGTTGATGCTCATGGCGCTATTTTGCGTGCAGCAGGTCTTCCAGCAGCGTCACCTGGCCGGCGTCGGCATCGAGTTCCACCTTCAGGCCCAGCGGCAGCGGCCGGTTGGGCGTGCCGTGGCCGCTGGGCCAGCCGCCGAGCACGGGTTTGCCCAGCGGCAGCAGCATCTCGCGCAGCAGGGCCTGCGGCGAGGTGGCCTCGGTGAAGCTGCCCAGCACGAAACCGGCCACGGCGTCGAAGACACCGGCCAGGCGCAGCTGGGTGAGCAGGCGGTCGACGCGGTACAGCTCCTCGTTGACGTCTTCGAGGAAGAGGATGGCGCCGGCCGCCTCCCAGGCCCAGGGTGTGCCCAGCAGCGCGGCCACGAGGCTCAGGTTGCCGCCGATCAGGCGGCCGCTGGCGCGGCCGGGTGCGCGCAGGCCGTCGGGGTCGAGTTCCGGCGCCAGCACGTCGCTGCTGCGCAGGCCTTTCTGCAGCGTCTCGAAAAGCGCGTCGCGGTCGGCTTCCCGGCCCGGCAGCAGCATGTCCGACGCCGCCATCGGCGCATGCAGCGTCGCCAGGCCCTCGCGCGCCCACAGCGCGTGCAGCGCGGTGAGATCGCTGTAGCCGATGAGCAGCTTTGGCTGCGCGCGCAGCAGTGCCGTATCGACGCCGTCGAGGATGCGCATGCAGCCGTAACCACCGCGGATGGCGTGGAGGGCGGCCACGTCCGGCGCGGCCAGCGCGGCGTGCAGGTCGGCCAGGCGCACCTCATCGGGCCCGGCGAGATAGGCCTGGCGCAACTCGCAGCCGGGGTAGATGCGGCAGCGGTAGCCGAAGGCTTCGTACAGCGCCGGCACGCGCGCCAGGCGCTCGGCCTCCACCGGGCCGGCCGGGGCGATGACGCCGATCAGGCTGCCGGGCAGCAGGGCGGGATATCCGTTCAACTGAAGGTCTCCATCAGGGTGTGCACGGCGGCGCCCAGCTTGGGCAGCCGCCAGGTGGTGGCGCAACGCTCGTGCGGGGCGTAGCGCGTGCCCAGGTTCGTGAGCACGGCCACGATGCCGTGCACCTGGCCGGTGGTGACGATGCCGGCGTCGGAGGCGTAGTTCTGCGTGTTGCCGGTCTTGTGCGCGAAAGCGGGTGCGTCGGGCAGGCCGGGCACCCAGCCAGGCAGGCCGCGCAGGCTGCCGGAGGACAGCACGTGGTCCAGCTGCTGGCGCCGCAGCACGCCGTGCAGGTGCGCGCGTGTGGCGTCCTTCAGCAGCGTGGTGCCGGGCGACAGCCAGGGCGGCGGCGGGGCCTGCGCGTCCAGCAGCCACAGCAGGCGCAGCGTGTCCCAGGCCGTCATGTGGATGTGGCCGACACCCGAGCCGTCGGCATTGCGCCAGCCGCCGCTGGGCTGGGTGCCGTTCAGCTGCAGCGTGGCCAGGCCCAGCGTGGCCAGGCGCTGGTTCAGCGTGTGGACCATCTGCAGGCGGTGCAGCAGGGCCACGCATTCGGTGGTGGCGTCGTTGTCGCTCACCACGATCATTGGCTCCAGCGCCGCGGGCCAGCCGGCCAGGCCGCGGTCCACCGCCAGGCCCAGGCCCACCGCCACCATCAGCTTGAGCAGTGAAGCCGGATAGGGCGCGACGAAGCGCAGCGGGCGCGCGTCGCCCGGCACCAGCGGGCGGAACGGCAGCTGCTCCCAGTCGGCACCCGGCAGCCAGGCGATGGAGTCGCCCTGCGCGTCCTGCAGGTCGCCTTCGTAGCGGATGTTCTGCACGGCACCGGCGTCGGCGCCGGTCTCGGCGACCAGGCCCGCCGTGTGCTCGCGCGAGAACAGCACGTTGGCCCAGCGCGGCGGCCCCCCGCGTGGGAACAGGGCCACGGCCAGGTCGATGCTGGGGTGCAGGCCCACCGGACGGCCATCCTGGAGCGCATCGGCGCTGGCCGCGAAGTCGAGGTCGCGCACCGCGCTGCGCAGGGCCTGTGCCAGCGTGCTGTCCATGACTGCACTGTAGGCGAGGAGGCCGGTGCGCCCGGGATACGCCCGGGATGGGCCATCATGCGCCCGTGATCCATCTGCTCAATCTGCTGGCCGCCATCGCCCTGCTCGTCTGGGGCACCCACATCGTGCGCACCGGCGTGCTGCGCGTCTTCGGCGAGAACCTGCGCCAGGTGCTGGCCAGCAGCTTCGGCAACCGCTTCAAGGCCGCGCTGGCCGGCGTGGGCGTCACGAGCCTGGTGCAGAGCAGCACCGCCACCTGCCTGATCGTGGCCAGCTTCGTCGGCTCGGGCCTGGTGGGCACCGCGGCGGCGCTGGCCGTGATGCTGGGTGCCGACCTGGGCACGGCGATGATGGCCGTCGTCTTTTCCTTCGACCTGTCGTGGCTGAGCCCGCTGCTCATCTTCGTGGGCGTGGTGATGTTCATCAGCCGGCAGAACGGCACCACCGGCCGCATCGGGCGGGTGTTGATCGGCCTGGGGCTCATCACGCTGGCTCTGCAGCTGATCGTGGGCGCCACCAAGCCGCTGACGGCATCACCCGCGGTGCGCGGCCTGCTGGTGGCGCTGCCCAACGAGGTGCTGCTGGACATCGTGGTGGGCGCGCTGCTGGCCGTGCTGTCGTACAGCAGCCTGGCCATCGTGCTGCTCACCGCCACGCTGGCCGCGCAGGCCGTCTTGCCGGTGACGGTGGCCCTGGGCCTGGTGCTGGGCGCCAACATCGGCAGCGGCGTGCTGGCCATGCTGGTGACGAGCCAGGGCAAGCCCGAGCTGCGGCGCCTGCCGCTGGGCAACTTCATCTTCAAGGTGGTGGGCGCGTTGCTGGTGATGCCCTGGCTGCCGCAGCTGCACGTGGAGCTGCAGCACTGGGTGGGTGAGGTGCAGCAGCAGGTGGTGCTGTTCCACCTGGGCTTCAATGCGGCGCTGGCGCTGCTGTTCATCTGGTTCACAGGCCCGGTGGCCAGGCTGGTGGAAAGGCTGCTGCCCACGCCGCCGCCTTCGGCCGCCGGCGACCGCCCGCGCCATCTCGACCCCGTGGCCCTGGCCACGCCCTCGCTGGCCATCAGCTGTGCCGCACGTGAAGCCCTGCACCAGGCCGACGTGGTGGAGACCATGCTGCGCGGCGTGCTGCCGGTGATGCGCGACAACGACCTGGTGCTGTCGGAGCGCCTGTGCCGCATGGACGATACGGTCGACGAGCTGTACTCGGCCATCAAGTTCTATCTGACCCAGATCTCGCGCGAGGCGCTGTCGGAACGCGAAGGCCGGCGCTGGGCCGACATCCTGAGCTTCACCATCAACATGGAGCAGATCGGCGACGGCATCGAACGGGTGCTGCAGGACCTGGAAGACAAGAAGATCCGCAAGAACCGCAGCTTCTCGGATGCCGGCATGGCCGAGATCTGCCACCTGCACGAACGCCTGCTGTCCAACCTGCGCCTGGGCATGAGCGTGTTCCTCGACGGCCATGTGCGCGACGCGCGCAAGCTGCTGGAAGAGAAGGCACGCTTCCGCGACCTGGAGCACGAGTACGCGGCCAACCACATCGGCCGGCTGCAGGACAACACCGCGCAGAGCATCGAGACCAGCTCGCTGCACCTGGACCTGATCAGCGAACTGAAGCGCATCAACTCGCACATCTGCTCCATCGCCTACCCGATCCTGGAGTCGGCCGGCGCGCTGTCGTCCACGCGCATCCGGCCTTCGCGCCTGCCCGACCTGGACGACACGGTGCGCTGACCGCAGCGCGGCCTTGCGGGCCCGGACCCGCAGGCACGAGGCCGCCGAAAGTGGGTGGTGCTGCACCACATTCTGGGTACCAGCACCCAGTGACCGGCACGGCGCGCAGCGGCATCGTTGGCTGTCCGCGATGCCCCTCCGTCTTGCCCACCGGCGCGATGCTGCGGGCCGCGCGGCGAGATCCTTCAAGGATCGTTCCTCACCACCTCACTTCGGGAGTTACATCATGAAAGCCCTGCTTCACTTCACCCTGCGCGCAACGGCAGCCGCCGCGGTGCTCGTGCCCACCCTCGCCCTGGCCGACGTGCCGACGCTCGACCCGCTGGGCCGGCCGGCGCGCATCCTGTGCAGCGTGCCCGGCGGGCAGCCGGTCTTCGCCGTTCATGCCGACAAGATCATCTTCAAGCTGACCGGCCATCCGCAGGCGGCCAACGCCAACGATCAGGCGGCGCTGAGCGCGCTGCCGCTGAACGACGAGATGGACATCAAGGTGCTCGACGACCCGACGACCATCGCCGACCTGAAGGGCAAGGTCCTGACCTTCCTGCGTGCCGTGAACAGCGCCGCGAACCGGCAGCTCGTGCGGATCGTCGACGTGGACTACGCGATGGTGTGCCCGCTGGTGCCGCAGCCGGACTGATCGCCGCCCGCCAGGTGGCAAGCCACCCGCCGCCCCTGCAGGTCGCGCAGGGGCGGCACTTCCGCGCGGCAGCGCGCCGCGGCCAGCGGGCAGCGCGTGTGGAAGGCGCAGCCTGAGGGGGGCGCCAGCGGGCTGGGCATCTCGCCCACCAGCGGCATGCGCACCTTGCGTTCGCTGCGTCTGAGCGTCGGCACGGCCGACAGCAAGGCCTGCGTGTACGGGTGCAGCGGCGCGCCCAGCACCAGTTCCTTCGGGCCCTGCTCGACCGCGCTGCCGAAGTACATCACCATCACCTCGTGCGCCACGTGTTCCACCACCGCCAGGTTGTGGCTGATGAAGACGTAGGCGGTGGCGGTGCTGTCCTGCAGGTCCATGAAGAGGTTGAGGATCTGCGCCTGGATGCTGACGTCCAGCGCCGAGGTGGGTTCGTCGGCCACCACCACCGCGGGTGACAGCATCATCGCGCGCGCCACCGCCACGCGCTGGCGCTGGCCGCCGCTGAACATGTGCGGGTAACGCTCGGCGTGTTCGGGGCGCAGGCCCACGCGCTGCAGCATCTGCAGCACCCGCTCGTGGCGTTCGGGTTTGCTCAGCGCTGTGTTGATGGCCAGCGGCTCGGCCAGCGCGGCGGCGATGGTCTTGCGCGGGTTGAGCGAGGCGTAGGGGTTCTGGAACACCATCTGCACACGCTGGCGCAGCCGGGCCAGCGTGGCGGCGTCGGCCTGTGCCGCGTCGTGGCCCGCGATGTAAAGGGCACCGGCGGTGGGCGGCTCGATCAGCGTCAGCTGCCGCGCCAGCGTGCTCTTGCCGCAGCCCGATTCGCCCACCACCGCCAGCGTGCGGCCGGCCTGCAGCGCGAAGCTCACGCCGTTCAGCGCCTTCACCGTCGCATGGCCGCGCAGCAGGCCGCGGCTCGTGCGGTAGTGGCGCGCCAGCCCTTCGGCGCGCATCACTTCGACGTCAGCCATGGGCCCCCAGCGGGTAGTAGCAGCGCACGCCATCGATCAGCGCCGGCCGCTCGGCGTGGCAATCGTCCTGCGCCCGGCTGCAGCGGGGGGCCAGCAGGCAGCCCGCGGGGCGGTCATGCCGGCCGGGCACGATGCCGGGCAGCGCGGCCAGGCGGCGTGCGCCCTGGTTGTGTTCGGGCAGCGCGGCCAGCAGGGCTGCGGTGTAGGGGTGGCGCGGCTGCTCGAAGAGGCTGTCGACCGCGGCCGTCTCCACCACCTGCCCGGCGTACATCACGGCCACACGCTGCGCCATCTGCGCCACCACCGCCAGGTCGTGCGTGATCAGCAGCAGGCTCAAGCCCTGCTCGCGCTGCAGCCGCACCAGCAGGTCCATCACCTGGGCCTGGATGGTGACGTCCAGCGCCGTGGTGGGCTCGTCGGCGATCAAGAGCCGCGGCTGGCAGGCGATGGCCATCGCGATCATCACGCGCTGGTTCATGCCGCCGCTCATCTGGTGCGGGTAGTTGGCCAGGCGCGACTTCGGCGCCGGGATCTCCACCAGCTCGAACAGCTCCAGCACCCGCGCCTCCAGCGCGGCGCCGCGCAAGCCCCGATGCACGCGCAGCACCTCGCGCACCTGGTCGCCCACCGTGTGGCTGGGGTTCAGGCTGTTGAGCGCGTCCTGAAACACCATCGCGATGTCCTTGCCGACGATGCGGCGGCGCTGGGCGGGTGTCAGGGCCAGCAGATCCTGGCCGTCGAACAGCAGGGCATCGGCGGTCACCAGGCCGGGCGGATCGACCAGGCCCATCAGCGCCATCATGCTCACGCTCTTGCCCGAGCCCGACTCGCCGACGAGGCCCAGCAGCTCGCCCTCGGCCACGTCCAGGTCGACGCCGTCGACGGCCTGGAAACCGTCGAAGGACACGCTGAGATTGCGGATCTGAAGAAGGCTCATGCCGCCGACCGCAGCTTCGGATCCAGCGCATCGCGCAGGCCGTCGCCCATCAGGTTGATCGACAGCACGGTCACCAGGATCGTCAGCCCCGGCATCGTCACCACCCAGGGCGCACGTTCGATGTAGTCGCGCGCCGCGCTGAGCATGCTGCCCCACTCGGGCAGCGGCGGCTGCACGCCCAGGCCCAGGAAGCCCAGCGCCGCGGTCTCCAGCACGGCCGAGCTGAAGGAGAGCGTGGCCTGCACGATCAGCGGCGCCAGGCAGTTGGGCAGCACGGTGTCGAACATCAGCCGCAGCGTGCCGGCGCCGGCCACGCGGCTGGCGGTGACGTAGTCCTTGCCGCGCTCGGCCAGCGCCGCGGCGCGCGTCAGGCGCACGTAGCCGGGCAGCGCACCGACGGCGATGGCGATCACGGTGTTGACCAGCCCTGGCCCCAGCACCGTGATGACGCAGATGGCCAGCAGCAGCCCGGGCAGGGCCAGCAGCACGTCCATCAGCCGCATGATGGCCGGCGACAGCCAGCGTTCGTGGAAAGCCGCCAGCAGGCCCAGCAGCACGCCGGGCAGCAGCGCCAGCAGCACCGAGGCCAGCCCGATCATCAACGACACGCGCGCGCCGTACAGCAGCCGGCTCAGCAGGCAGCGGCCGAGTTCGTCGGTGCCCAGCGGATAGCGGGCCATGCCGCCGGCCTGCCACAGCGGCGGCGTGAGCAGGTGCTCGCGGAACTGCTGCACCGGGTCGTGCGGCGCCAGCAGCGGGGCCAGCAGGGCGCCGGCGGCGATCAGCGCGAAGACGATGAAGGCGGCCAGCGCGCCGCGGTTCTTCGCGAAGGCCACGCGGAATTCGTGCCCGGGCGAGGGCGGCACGGCGGCAACCAGTGCTTCGTTCATCACCCGCCCCGCAGCCGCGGGTTCACCACGGCGTAGAGCAGGTCCACCACCAGGTTCACGCTGATGAACACCAGCGCCGACACCAGGATGCCGGCCTGCACCACCGGGTAGTCGCGCCGCGCGATGGCGTCGATGAGCCACTTGCCGATGCCGGGCCAGCTGAAGATGGTTTCGGTGAGCACCGCGCCGCCGAGCAGGCTGCCCACCTGCAGGCCGAGCACGGTGATGATGGGGATGAGCGCGTTGCGCAGGCCGTGGTGCAGGATCACGCGGGCCGGGCTCAGGCCCTTGGCACGGGCGGTGCGCATGTAGTCCTCGCGCAGCACCTCGAGCATGGCCGAACGTGTCATGCGCGCGATCACCGCCATCGGGATGGTGCCCAGCACCAGCGCCGGCAGCACCAGGTGCAGCAGGCTCGACACGAAGGCGCCGGCTTCGTCCGACAAGGCGCTGTCGATCAGCATGAAGCCGGTGACGCTGGGGATGTCGAACTCGATGCCGACACGCCCCGACACCGGCGTCCACTCCAGCCCCACGCTGAAGGCCATGATGAGGATCAGCCCCCACCAGAACACCGGCATCGAATGCCCCACGGTGGCCAGCGCCATCACCGCCTGGTCGAACCAGGAGCCGCGCCTGAGCGCCGCCGCCAGGCCCAGCGGCAGGCCCACGCACAGGGCCAGCAGCAGCGCAGCCGCGGCCAGTTCCACGGTGGCCGGGAACAGCACGGCGAATTCGGCCGACACCGCCTCGCGCGTCACCAGGCTCTGGCCCAGGTCGCCCTGGGCCAGCTGCTTCAGGTAGTGCCAGTACTGCACCGGCAGCGGCTGGTCCAGGCCCAGCCGCGCCATCAACGCAGCGTGCGCCGCCGGGTCGAGCCGGCGCTCGCCCATCATGATCTCGACCGGGTCGCCGGGGATCAGGCGGATCAACGCAAAGGCCACCACCGTCACGCCCAGCAGGGTGGGCGCGAGGGTGGCAAGCTTCTGCAGCAGCAGGCGGATCAAGGCAGGCTCAAGGTGGTGGCGGTGGAATCGAAAAGGGCCTCCGAAGAGGCCCCTGCGACAGTGCCCGTCCGGTCAGAAGAACTTGTACTCCACGCTCAGGACGAAGGCGCGGCCCCGCGGATCGGCCACACGCGGCTCCCAGGAACTGCCCGAACCCAGGTTGCTGTCGTAGGTGACGGCGAACGGCGGATCCTCGTCGAACAGGTTCTTGACCAGGCCGGTGATGGTGAGGTTCTTGATGCCCGTGTAGGTGGCCGACAGGTTGTAGGTGACGTAGCTGTCGACACGCGGCTTCCAGTCGGGCGGCGACACGCGGCCGGAGGCCACGCCGGGCAGCACCTGGTCGCGGTAGCCGGGGCGGTAGATCTGCGTCAAGGTGCCGTTCCAGTCGCCCACCTTCGCACTGAGGAAGAGGCTGTGCTTCCAGCGCAGGCCCAGGTCGCCCGACAGCGTGAAGCGGCCGATCTCGCTTTCGCCGAAGTCCGCGCTGGGCACGATGCGCGACTTCTTGGTGATTAGGTAGGTGCCGTCCAACCCGGCGGTGAAGCGCAGGCCGGCAGCGTCGAAGGCGCCCCTGAGCGTGACCTCGATGCCTTCGGTCACGGTTTCACCGGCGTTGATCCATGTGCGGTCGATGGCGACCAGTTCGCCGCCCTGGCGGAAGAAGCGTTCGGGGAACAGCTCGTAGTTGTTCACCAGCGTCTGCAGCGGCAGCACCTGGATCGTGCCTTCGCGCTTGATCTTCCACCAGTCCATGCCGATGCTGATGTCCGAACGCGGCTCCCAGATGAAGCCGGCCGAGACCATCTTGGCTTCTTCGGGGCCCAGGTTCTCGCGGCCGCCGTTGACGATGTCAGGGCGGATCGCCTCGCAGCCGGGCACCGCGGTGTCGACGCGGCGGCCCGGGCAGGTGGCCGGGTCGACCAGGTCGGCGCCGGTGTAGATCGAGGCCGTGGCGGCGTTGTAGAGCTGGTTGAAGGTCGGCACCCGGAAGCCGGTGCTGTACGAGCCACGCACCAGGAACTGCTCGGTGGGCTTCCAGCTCGCCGACACCTTGGGGTTGGTGGTGTTGCCGAAGCCGGTGTAGTCATCGCGCCGCACGGCGAGGGTGGTTTCCAGGTTCTTCAGGATGGGCAGTATCAGCTCGCCATAGACGGCCTTGACGTCGCGCTTCACGCCGCCCAGCGCGTTGCCGTCGTCGAAGGGCGCGGCGGTGATGACGGGGCGCGCCGCGGCCTCGCGCTCGTCGCCGTTGAAGCGGTACTTCTCCTGGCGGAAGTCGGCACCGACGGCCGCCAGCGCGTCGCCCGCCGGCATCTTGAACAGCACGCCCGAGGCCGATGCGTCCAGCTGGGTGAGCGTGAACTTGCCGCCGTAGAGCACCACGCCGCGTGCCGAGGCGGCCTCCAGCAGGGCCAGGCCGGCCGCGCTCTGCGTCTGGCCGGGCAGCAGGAAGGGGTTCAGCAGGCCGGAGTTCAGCGCCTGCACGATGCCCGGGCGCACCGTCGCACCGGTGCCGTCGGTGCCGCGGTAGTAGTAGCCCGAGCCCAGCGTGGACTTCGACTCGCTGGTGGCCTGCAGCAGCCCGGCGCGGTAGTCCCAGCCCAGCAGCGGGCCTTCGAAACTGAGCAGCACACGGCGCGTGTCGGTGGTGGTCTCGATCTCGCGCGGCCCGCATTCCATGCAGCGCCAGCGGTAGGCAATCGGCAGGCCGCGCTGTGCTTCCAGCGTGGGAAACACCGCCACCAGGCGGTTGAAGATGTCGTCGTACACCGCCGCCGAGTCGGCATTGCGCGGGAAGCGCAGCTGCTGCGTGGTGGTGTTGGGCGTCATCTGCAGGTTCGAGAAGCGCTTGGCAGCCTCGGCCCTGGAGCCGGTGACTTCCAGCGTCGCCTGGTGCGGGCCCAGCTTCTTGGTGCCGCGGGCGACGAAGTTCAGGTTCGTGATGGGCTGCTGCAGCACCGCCGCGCGCCCGGTGTCCCAGGCGCAGGCCAGCGAGGCGCTGGCGTTGTCCCACAGCAGCTGGTCATAGGGCGCCTGGCCGTCGATCACGCCGCAGCCGGGGCCGCCAGGCAGGTCGAGCACGTTGATGCCGCCGGAGGCCCGCACCGTGGTGCTGCCCGGAAGGAAGGGCGCGCTGCCGGCCGCGGGGATGATGGTGCCGGCGAGCGGAAAGATGGTGGCGTGCGGCGTGCCGCGTGTGTCCACCGACAGGCCGCGGTTGGGCTGGAAGGTGTTGACGAAGTCGCGCTGGTCGCCGCGCAGCGCCTTGTTGTCGCTGTAGGCCAGGGTGGCCAGGATGTTGTAGCCGTCGCTGTCCAGGTTGCCCAGGCCGCCGACCAGCGAGCCGCGGTAGATGTTGCCGCCGCCATGCTGGGTGATGTCGGCCACGCCCTGCACCGACAGGCCTTCGTAGTTGTCGCGCAGGATGAAGTTGATGACCCCGCCGATGGCGTCGGTGCCGTAGATCGCGGAGGCGCCGTCCTTGAGGATCTCGATGCGCTGCACGGCCGACATGGGGATCTGGTTCAGGTCGACCGCAGCGCCGTTGAGGCCGTGGGCGGCCACGCGGCGGCCGTTGAGCAGAATCAGCGTCGCGTTGCTGCCCTGGCCGCGCAGGTTGGCCGAGGTGGCGCCGTTGTTGCCCCGGGCCGCGCCGTCCACCACGTCGGCGTTGCTGGCCAGGTTGTCCAGGCCGTTGCCGTTGGTTGACAGCTGCATCACCACCTGTTCAGCGTTGGTGATGCCCTGCCGGTCCAGTTCGGCGCGCGTGATCACCTGCACCGGCAGCGCACCTTCCGTGGCGATGCGCTTGATGCTGGAGCCGGTGATGGTGATGCGCTGCTGCGCGGCCGGCGCTGACTGCGCCAGGGCATGGCTGGCCAGGCCCAGCAGCGTCAGGCTGCACACAAGGGTCTTCAGTTTCATCACGAGGAATCCTCCGGGGGTGGTGGAGCAGCGGCCGGTCTTGGAGCCGACGCGCGCGACAAGGCGTCATGAGCAAGAAACACGCCGTGACAGTGTCGCCAGGGTCTGTGCAGGTCGCCCATACGGGATTACCTAATTTGGCTCGCACGCAACACGCAACCCCGCGGCTGCGGTGTCCATACAACGCTGTCTGGTGACAATGCCGCGGTCGTGAGCAGCCCAAACGCAACCACTCCACCGCAGCAGCCCTGGCGCTGGGTGCCCACGCTGTACTTCGCGCAAGGGCTGCCCTACGTCACCGTCATGACGCTGGCGGTGGTGCTGTACAAGAACCTGGGCGTGTCCAACACCGACATCGCGCTGCTCACCAGCTGGCTCTACCTGCCCTGGGTGATCAAGCCGCTGTGGAGCCCGGTGGTGGACCTCTTCGGCAGCAAGCGGCGCTGGATCTGGGTGCTGCAGTTCGTCATCGGTGCGGCGCTGGCGATGGTGGCGCTGGCGGTGCCGGCGCCGGGTTTCCTGCAGATGACGCTGGCTGTGTTCTGGCTGATGGCCTTTGCATCGGCCACGCACGATATCGCGGCCGACGGCTTCTACATGCTCGGCCTGCCGCAGCACACGCAGGCCGCCTTCGTGGGCGTGCGCAGCACCTTCTACCGGCTGGCGATGATCGCCGGCCAGGGTGGCCTGGTTTGGATGGCGGGCTACCTGGCCGAAAGCACCGGTCGGCCGGCGCTGGGCTGGAGCTGGGTGTTCGGCCTGATGGCGGTGTGCTTCTGCGCTTCGGCGGGCTACCACTTCTGGGCCCTGCCCAAGCCAGCGGGCGACGTGCCGGCGCCGCGCGGCGGACGCTTCTGGGCCGACTTCTTCACCGTCTTCGCCGCCTTCTTCAGGAAGCCGGAAATCCTGCGCGTGCTGGCCTTCCTGCTGCTGTACCGCTTTGCCGAGGCCCAGCTGCTCAAGCTGATCACGCCCTTCCTGCTGGACCCGCTGGACGCCGGCGGCCTGGGGCTGAAGACGCAGCAGGTCGGCATCGCCTACGGCACGGTGGGCGTCGGGGCGCTGATCCTGGGCGGGCTGCTGGGCGGCTGGGTGATCTCACGCGCCGGCCTCAAGAAGTGCCTGTGGCCGCTGATGGTCTGCATGCACGCGCCGAACCTGGTCTTCGTCGCGCTGGCCGCCTGGCAGCCGCAGAACCTGTGGCTGGTGAGCGGGGCCATTGCGCTGGAACAGTTCGGCTACGGCTTCGGCTTCACGGCCTACATGGTCTACCTGCTGCTGGTGGCCGGCGGCGTGGACGGCAGCAATCCGCACAAGGCGGCGCACTACGCCATCTGCACCGGCTTCATGGCCCTGGGCATGATGATCCCCGGCATGTGGGCCGGCTGGCTGCAGACGCAGCTGGGCTACGTCAACTTCTTCATCTGGGGCCTGCTGGCCACGCTGCCATCGTTCGCCGCCGCGGCGCTGCTGCGCATCGACCCCGTGTTCGGGCGGAAGGACGACTGAGCCACCCTGGCATCATCGGACCCATACGAGTCGGATGGGAAGAGCAAGAGGATGTGCGCCAGCAAGGTGGCCGAAGGCAAGGAACGGGGCTGGATCATCCCCATCGGCGGGGCCGAGGAGAAGGAGAACTCGCCGCAGATCCTGCAGCGTTTCCTGAAGCTGGCGGGCGGGCGCGAGGCCGACATCGTGATCATCCCCACCGCCAGCCAGCTGCGCAACACGGGCCCGCGCTACGAGCGCATCTTCGGCGAGCTGGGCGCGGCGCGCGCCACCTCGCTGGACTTCGACACGCGCCGCGACTGCGAGGAACCCAGCCGGCTGGAGCGCCTGCTGCAGGCCACCGGCGTGTTCTTCACCGGCGGCAACCAGCTGCGCCTGT
>CAYREA010000005.1:0-92989 GCA_964423075.1 uncultured Rubrivivax sp.
CGTCCTTGTCGCGCAGCGCGTCCAGGCCGTCGGCCGGCATCATCTCGCCGTGGGCGCGGTACCAGTCGCCGCCCCAGCCGAAGTCTTCGAACTCGAAGCGGAAGCGGCTGCTGCCCGCGGCCAGGGCCTGCAGCACGGTGACGCCCGCGGGCACAACCTCCTTGCCGATGCCGTCGCCGGGGATGGTGGCGATGCGGTAGGTCTTCATGAGGTGTCTCCTGTCGAATTAGGGGTTGGCGTCTGAATCATCGCCGGCGCATGGTTGAAAATACGGCGCTGAAGTTGAGGCATCCTTAACCCAGACTTGAAAGCCTCGTGACCCGCAGCATCCTGCCCGCCGAGCTGGGCTTCTTCGCCACGCTGGCCGCGGCCGGCAGCCTGAGCGCCGCGGCGCGCGAGCTGGGCGTCAGCGTCGCGGCCGTCAGCAAGCGCCTGGCGCTGATGGAAGAGCGCTTGGCACTGGCCCTGGTGAGCCGCACCACGCGCCGCATGGGGCTCACGCCCGAAGGCGAGCTGCTGCTGGAGCACGCGCGCCGCATCCTGGCCGACATCGAAGCGCTGGAGCAGCGCCTGGGCGCCGGCAAGGGCACGCCGCAGGGCCTGCTGCGCGTGAATGCCACGCTGGGCTTCGGCCGCAGCCACGTCGCACCCACCCTCAGCCGCTTCGCGCGCAAGCACCCGCAGGTGGAAGTGCAGCTGCAGCTGTCGGTCAACCCGCCGCCGCCCAGCGACGACGCCTGGGACGTGAACATCCGCTTCGGCCCGCCGCCCGACGGGCGTGTCGTCGCGCGCCTGCTGGCGCGCAACCGCCGCCTGCTGTGCGCCGCGCCGGCCTACCTGGCACGCGCCGGCACGCCGCGCACGCCGGCCGAGCTGGCGCGCCACAACTGCATCGGCATCCGCCAGGGCGACGAAGGCTACGGCACCTGGCGCCTGGCGGCCGCGCGCGGGCGCAGTGCCGCCAGCGTGGCGGTGAAGGTGCGCGGCAATCTCAGCACCAACGACGGCGAGATCGCCGTGCTGTGGGCGCTGGACGGCCACGGCATCCTGATGCGCGCCGAATGGGACGTGGCGCGGCACCTGAAGAGCGGCAAGCTGGTGGAGGTGCTGCCGCAGTACCGCACGCCCGACGCCGACATCTACGCCGTGTGGCCGCAGCGCCACCAGCACAGCACGCGCGTGCGCGCCTTCGTCGACTTCATGGCGACCTCGTTTCCCCCTCTGGAGCCCCCCACATGAACATCACCACCGACCTGCGCGGCGCCGCCCGCCTGGCCGCCGAAGGCGCCATCGGGCTCACCAGCCTGGTGGAAGCCATGCACCAGCGCATCGCCAGCCCGCCCGGCGTGAAGGGCGCAGCACACGGCCGCACCAGCGGCATCACCGGCTTCGTCTACCGCAGCGTGCGCGGCGTGGCCGGCGCCGTGGGCGGCGTGGCCGACGGCACCCTGGGCCTGCTGGAGCAGTGGCTGCCGGCCGCGGCCGATCCAGCCGACAGCCCGAGCCGCGACGCCACCCTGGCCGCGCTGAACGGCGTGCTCGGCGACCACCTTGCAGACACCCACAACCCGCTGGCCATTCCGATGGCCTTGCGCATCGAAGGCAGCCCGGGGCCGCGGCTGCTGGTGCTGCTGCACGGCCTGTGCATGAACCACCGCCAATGGCAGCGCCGCGGCCACGACCACGGCGCGATGCTGGCGCGCGAGGCAGGCTACACGCCGGTCTACCTGCACTACAACAGCGGCCGCGCCATCGCTGAGAACGGGCGCGAGTTCGCCGCGCAGATGCAGCAGCTGCTGGACGGCTGGCCGGTGCCGCTGGAACGGGTGGTGCTGCTGGGCCACAGCATGGGCGGCCTGGTGGCGCGCAGCGCGCTGCAGCAGGCGGCCGAGGCCGGCCTGGCCTGGCCGCAGCAGGTGCACGACATGGTCTTCCTGGGCACGCCGCACCACGGCGCGCCGCTGGAACGTGCGGGCCATGGGTTCGACCTGCTGCTGGGCGCCGTGCCCTATGCCGCACCGCTGGCGCGCCTGGGCCGCGTGCGCAGCGCCGGCATCACCGACCTGCGCCACGGCCTGCACGGCCCGCTGCCGCGTGGTCTTCGCTGCTGGACCATCGCCGCCACGCTCAGCCGCCAGCCCGGCGCGCTGAAAGACCACGTGGTGGGCGACGGCCTGGTGCCGCTGAACAGCGCCCTGGGCCGCCACACGGCGCGTGAGCGCGCCTTGCGCATCCCGCGTTCGCGCCAGTGCGTGCTGCGCGAAACCGGCCACCTCGATCTGCTGAACAGCCCTGAGGCCGCCGCGCGTTTGCTGCAGTGGCTCGGGCCCTGAACGCAGAATGCCCGCATGACACAACCCTTCGACGCCACCACCCTGAGCCGCCGCCCCGATGCCCTGAGCGGCGGCTCGCGCCTCATCCCCATCCACACCGAACACGGCGACTTCCAGGTCTGGACGCGCCGCATGGGCGACAACCCGCGCATCAAGCTGCTGCTGCTGCACGGCGGCCCCGGCGCCACCCACGAATACTTCGAGGCTTTCGACAGCTACCTGCCCGCCGCCGGCATCGAGTTCATCTACTACGACCAGCTCGGCTCCCACCGCAGCAGCCAGCCGCACATCCCCGAACTGTGGGACGTCGCACGCTTCGTCGACGAGGTGGAACAAGTTCGTCTGGCGCTGGGCCTGGACGCACACAACTTCTTCCTGCTGGGCCATTCCTGGGGCGGCATCCTGGCGCTGGAATACGCGCTCGCGCACCAGAACCACCTCAAGGGCCTGGTCATCAGCAACATGATGAGCAGCATCCCGGCCTACAACCGCTACGCGCAAGAGGTGCTGATGCCCGGCATCACGCCGCAGGTGCTGGCCGAGATCCAGGCGCTGGAGGCCGCACAGGACACCGCCAACCCGCGCTACATGGAGCTGCTGATCCCGCACCACTACGAGCACCATGTGCTGCGCCTGCCGCACGCGCAGTGGCCCGACCCCGTGCTGCGCGCCTTCGCGCACCTCAACCCCGAGGTCTACGTGCCGATGCAGGGGCCCAGCGAGTTGGGTGCCAGCGGCAAGCTGCTGGAATGGGACCGCACGGCCGACCTGCCCCGCATCACCGTACCCACGCTCACCATCGGCGCCGCGCACGACACCATGGACCCGCGGCACATGCAGGCCATGGCGGCGGCACTGCCCCAGGGCCGCCACTTGCACTGTCACCATGGCAGCCACATGGCCATGTACGACGACCAGGCCACGTACATGCAGGGCCTGGTCGCCTTCCTGCAGGACGTGGCGGCCACTGCACAGGCCTAGCCACCGGCTTCCATGGTCGCAACCCGTTGCAGCTTGAACCGGCACGCGCGGCCATACTGCGCCGCCCCATGCGAAGCTTCGACGACACCACCCTCTGGCGGGTCAGCGCCTACGAACGCTGGCGCGAGGAAACCGGCACCAGCGGCTTTGCCAGCCTGGGCCCTTCCACGGTACTGCCCACGACGCTGAATGCCGAGCTGACGCTGCTGCAGCGCAAGCACCACGACACCGATGTGCTCGAAGTGGTGGCGGCCTGCATCCGGCAGCGCGAGAGTGCCTTGATCCTGCTGCGCCACAACGGCCTGGTGTGGCCCGTCACCCTGTTCCCGCGCAACAACCTGTACCACCTGCCGCGGCCCATCATCGAATCGCTGGAGACGGGCAACCGCGACCTCGAAGTGCTGGCCATCGAACCGCCCGGCCTGCGCCCGCCCGGCCATGTGATGACCGAACGCGTGGCCGACGGCCCTGGCTACCGCCTGCTGACGCCGCTGCTGTGGGCCCTGGCGCTGTATGCGCCGCGTGCGCACCTGCTGGACGACATCGCCGGCCGCGCTGCCTACCGCGTGTCGGCCGAGTTCGTGAGCGAAGGCCTGGTGCAGGCCGGCGCCCTGGGCCCGGTGCTGCGGCGGCTGCGGCAGGAGATCGCCTCCATCGACGACATCGCCGGCTGGCCCGGCATGGATCTGGAACGCGCCGAGCGCGTGCTCAACGGCGTGTACCTGCAGGGCGGCCTGATCGTGCTGCGCACGCACCGCGCCGCGCGCGAGCGCAAGGCACCGTCAGCCCTGCAGGCCTGGTTCAAGCGCCTGCGCTGACCAGGGGAAAGTGGCAGGCCACACGGCGCCCGCCACCGATGTCGAGCAGCTGCGGCACCTCTGTGCGGCAGCGTTCCGTGGCCGCCGCGCAGCGCGGGTGGAAACGGCAGCCTGGCGGCGGCGCCAGCGGGCTGGGCGGGTCGCCCTGCAGCAGCACACGCGGGCGGCGATCACCCACCACCACCGGTCGCGGCACCGCGCCGATGAGCGCGGCGCTGTAGGGGTGGGCCGGCATGGCATACAGCGCGTCGGTGGGGCCGCTCTCGACGATGCGGCCCAGGTACATCACCGCCGTGCGCGTGCTCACCTGGCGCACCACGCTCAAGTCGTGCGCGATGAAGATCAGCGTCAGGCCCAGGCGCTCCTGCAGGTCGGCCAGCAGATTGATCACCTGGGCCTGGATCGACACGTCCAGCGCCGACACCGGCTCGTCGGCGATCACCAGCTTCGGGTTCAGCGCCAGCGCGCGCGCGATGCCGATGCGCTGGCGCTGGCCGCCGCTGAATTCATGCGGATAACGTTCCAGCTGCTCGGGCCGCAGGCCCACCAACGCGGCCAGCTCATGCACACGGGCCAGGCGCTCGGCGGCCGCCATCGCGGTGTGCACGCGCAGCGGCTCGGCGATGAGATCACCCACGCGGCGGCGTGGGTTGAGCGAGGCGTAGGGATCCTGGAACACCATCTGCAGCCGCGGGCGGATGGGCCGCAGCGCGCGTGCAGACAAGGCCGTGATGTCGCGCCCTTCGAAGCGCAGCGTGCCGCTCGTGGGGTCGAGCAGGCGCACCAGGCAGCGCGCCAGCGTACTCTTGCCGCAGCCCGATTCACCCACCAGCCCGAGCGTCTCGCCGGCTTGGACGGACAGGCTGACACCGTCCACCGCGTGCAGCACGCGCCGGCCCGCACGCGAGAAACGCGCGCCGACGTGGAACTGCTTGTGCAGTTCGTCCACTTGCAGCAGCGGCTGGTTCATGGGCCGGCGCTCCCCAGGCCGCAGCGGCGGCGCGCTTCGGCACGGCCGGCCGGCTCGATGACGCAGGCTGCTTCGTGCCCGCCCGTGCCCACCAGCGCCGGGCGTGTGGCGCACGGCGCCGTGGCCACCGCGCAGCGCGGCGCGAAGGCGCAGCCCGCAGGCAGCTCGTGCAGCGCCGGCGGCGCCCCGGGTATCGAAGGCAGGCGCCGCGGCCGCGGGCCGGCCAGCGGCGGGATGCTGCCCAGCAACCCCCAGGTGTACGGATGCCAGGGCTCGTCGAACAGCTCGCGCGCGCTGCCGCGTTCCACCACTCGGCCCGCGTACATCACCAGCACGCGGTCGGCCAGTTCGGCCACCACGCCCATGTCGTGCGTGATCAACACCACCGCCAGGCCCAGCTCGCGCCGCAGGCGGTCGATCAGCGCCAGGATCTGCGCCTGCACCGTGACGTCCAGCGCCGTGGTGGGCTCGTCGGCGATCAGCACGGCGGGGTTGCACGACAGCGCCATCGCGATCACCGCGCGCTGCCGCATGCCGCCCGAGAGTTGGTGCGGAAAACGCTCGAACTGCGCCGCCGGGTCGGGCAGGCCCACGGCGCCCAGCAGTTCGATGGCGCGTGCCTTCGCGGCGCGGCGCGACAGCGTGGTGTGCACGCGGATCTGCTCGACGATCTGCCAGCCGATGCTGTAGACCGGCGTCAGCGCCGTCATCGGGTCCTGGAACACCATCGCCAGCTGGCCGCCGCGCAGCGCCTGCAATTCCGCAGCGGGCAGGCCGATGAGTTCACGACCGCGCAGTTGCACCGAGCCCGTCACCTGCGCGTTGCCCGCGAGCAGCCCCAGCACGCTCATCAGCGTGACCGACTTGCCCGAGCCCGACTCGCCCACCACGCCCAGGATCTCGCCCGGCGCCAGCTCGAAGCTCACGCCGTCCACCGCGGTGAGCGGGCCGCGCTCGGTGTGGAAGACCACGCGCAGCTCGCGCACCCGCAGCAGCGGCGCGGCTTGCTCTTCAGTGGCTGTCATCGCGCACCCGGGGGTCGATGAAGGCATGCAGCGCGTCCACCAGCGCATTGGCCGCGACGACGAAGAAGGACGCGTACAGCACCGTGGCCATGATCACCGGCAGGTCCAGCGAATGCAGCGCGTCGTAGGTGAGCTTGCCAATGCCGGGCAGGCCGAACGCCACCTCGGTGAGCAGCGCACCGCCGCCCACCAGCGCGCCGAAGTCGAGGCCGAACAAGGTGACCACGCTCACCAGCGAGGTGCGCAGCGCGTGGCGCAGCAGCACGCGCCGCTCGCTCAGGCCCTTGGCGCGTGCGGTGCGGATGTAGTCCTGACCCTGCGCCTCGATCAGCGCACCACGCAGCACGCGACCGTAGAGCCCGACGTAGAGCACCGACAGCGTCAGGCAGGGGAACACCAGGCCCAGGAACCAGCCCAGCGCGTCGTCGCTGAACGCGATGTAGCCCAGCGGCGGCACCCAAGAGAAGGCCCAGGTGTCGTGCCAGCGGCTCTGCGTGACGAGGTTGACCACCGCGCCCAGCCAGTACACCGGCATTGAGATGCCGATGAGGCCCAGCACCATCAGCGCGCGGTCCACGAAGCGCCCGCGCCAGGCCGCAGCCGCCACGCCCATCAGCAGCGCGCCGCCCACCCACAGGAGCGCCGCGCCGCACACCAGCGACAGCGTCACCGGCATCGCCGCCACGATCTGCGGCACCACCTTTTCGCCGCGGTTCATGAAGGAGGTGAGGTCGCGCGTGACGAAAAGGCGCTTCATCAGCAGCGCGTACTGCACGGGCAATGGGCGGTCGAGGCCGAAGTCCAGCCGCACCGCGGCCAGCGTTTCGGGGCTGGCATTGCGGCCGGCGATGCGCGCCGAAGGGTCGCTGCCCGGCGTGGCGAAGAAGATGGCGAAGGTGATGAGGCTGATGCCGAACATCACGAACAGCATCTGGGCCGCGCGGCGCAGCAGCAGCAGTATCAAGCCAGCCTCCGCGGGTCCATCGCATCACGCAGTGCGTCGCCCAGCAGGTTCAGCGCCAGCACCGTCAGCACGATGGCCACGCCCGGCGCCAGCGCCACCACGGGGCGCGTGTACAGCAGCGACAGGCCGTCCTGGATGATGCTGCCCCAGCTGGCATGCGGCGGCTGCACGCCGATGGACAGGAAGCTCAGCGCCGATTCCGTCAGCATGTTGACGGCCAGCATGAGCGGCACGAAGACCAGCAGCGTGCCCGCCACGTTGGGCAGCACGTCCACGCGCAGGATGCGGTGCGTGGGCACGCCCAGCACGATGGCGGCCTGCACGAATTCGCTCTTGCGCAGGCGCTGCACCTCGGCGCGCACCGGCCGTGCCACGTAGGGCATGCTGACCAGGCCGATGATCAGCG
Source organism: uncultured Rubrivivax sp. (assembly GCA_964423075.1). Lineage (GTDB taxonomy): Bacteria > Pseudomonadota > Gammaproteobacteria > Burkholderiales > Burkholderiaceae_C > Rubrivivax. The sequence goes on from CAYREA010000005.1 coordinate 7,498, forward strand.
CCGGCAGCATCAGGTCGTCGGACTCCAGCACCAGCGGGCCGAGGTGCAGCCCGCTACCGATCATCACGATGGACAGCGAGATCGCCAGCAGGTAGACCGGGAAGGCCCACAACACGTCGAGCAGGCGCGCCAGCACCGCGTCGACCACGCCGCCGAAATAGCCGGCGACGATGCCGATGAAGGCGCCCAGCGCGATGGTCAGCAGCGTGGCCGCGCCGGCGATCAGCAGCGAGGCACGGCCGCCGTACAGCAGCCGTGCCGCCACGTCGCGGCCCTGGTTGTCGGCGCCCAGCAGGTACTGGCCGCGGCCGGTGGGGCCGATGGGCGTCTGGCCGATGCCCAGGCCTTCGGTGTTGGCTGCGATGACGGCGCGCTTCTCACCGTCGATCAGCACCTCGCCGCTGATGTTGCTGGTGAAGGGGTCGGTCTGCGCGATCAGGCTCGCGTAGAGCGGCGCCGCCAGCGACAGCACCACGATGGCCAGCAGCAAGGCCACCGCCACCCAGGCGCTGGCGTCGCGCGCCATGCGGCGCAGCACCGGGCGCCACAGGCCCTGCGCGCCGGCGGCTACTTGACCCAAGCTTTTCCGTACATGAAATAGAACTGGCCGCTGAAGGTGTAGTTCCCAAGGCGCTTGCTGACGAAGTCGAGCTGCTTGGGGTTGAACATCACGGCCACCGCGGCCATGTCGGTGACCTTGCGGTCCACCGCAGCCCACAGCTTGGCGGCTGCGGCGGGGTCTGTCACGCCGGTGCTCATGGCCTTGGCCAGATCAGCATCGAGCCCCTTGTCGCACAGGCCCGAGATGTTCACCGACGAATCGCTGCCCTCGCGGAAGCTGCTGCAAGAGAACAGCACGTTGAGGAAGTTGCTCGGCGCCGGGTAATCCTGGTACCAGGTGCTGACGCTGATCTGCACCTGGTTCTTGGTGTTCTGGATGTAGGTGAACTGGACGTTGGCCGAGATCGCCTTCACGCTGGCGTCGTAGCCCAGTTCACGCAGCACGCTCTGCAGGTACACGCCCAGGGCCTTTTCCACCGCGCGGTCGTTGCTGATGATGGTGACCTTCTGCCCTGCGGTGCCGGACTCCTTCACCAGCTGCTTGGCGCGCGCCATGTCGGCGCCGTTCCAGGCCTTGCCCGGCGTCTTCGTGTACGGGCAGTAGGGCTCGTAACCCGCGAAGCCCGGCGGCAGCACCTGGCAGGTGGCGCTGGCCAGGTTGGCGCCGCCGTAGATCTTCACCATTGCCGCGCGGTCGATGGCCAGGTTCACGGCCTGGCGCACGCGCAGGTCGTTGAAGGGCGCCACGCGCACGTTCATCGGGATGTAGAACATGGCCGTCAGCGGCGAGATCTTCAGTTGCTTCGGAAACTTGGTGGACAGCTCGGCCAGGCGGTCGGCCGGCAGCGGGTCGAACATCCAGTCGGCCTGGCCGTTGGCGATGGCGGTGACCTGGTCTTCGTCGGACAGGCCGAAGTCGTAGTCGACCTCGTCGACGTAGCCGTCGGGCTGGGCCTCGGCGCTCCACAGCTTGAAGTGCGGGTTGCGCGCCAGCTTGAGCTGCTTCCTGGGGTCGTAGCTGACGATGCGGTAGGGCCCGGTGCCGGGCAGCGGCGCCACGCCCACGTCGGTGGGCGGCGCGTCGGCCGGCAGCACGTAGGCGTGCGGAAAGGCGATCTTCTGGAAGAACTCGGCGTCGGGCGCCGTGAGGTTGATGGTGATCGTGCCGGCCTTGGCATCACCCACCACGCCGCCGGCCAAGTTGCACGTGGCCGCCGTCTTCAGGCAGGCGTCAGCGCCGACGATCTGGCCGTAGAAACTGCCCGAGGTGGGCGAGTTCACCTTGAAGATGCGGCGGAAGCTCGCCACCACGTCGTTCACGGTCAGCTCGCGGCCGTCGCTGAACTTGATGCCCTTGCGCAGCTTGAAGATGTAGCGCTTGCCGCCGTTCTCGGGCTTGGGCACTTCCTCGGCCAGGTCGGGCACGATGGTGAAGGCCTCGGCACCGGCGCCCTTGCGGAAGGCCAGCAGGCCGTCGTAGACGTGCTGGTAGACCTGCGCGAACTGCAGGGTGTAGTTGATGTGCGGGTCGATCGTGCCGGCGCCGGTGTTGGACAGCAGGCGCAGCTTGCCGCCGCGGTGCGGGTCGTTGGGTGCCGGGCTCTGCGCCTGCGCCGCCGTGAACACCAGGGTGGCCAGCACACCGGCCAAACGCTGCATCAAAACTGCCATGGGTCTGCTCTCTCTTGCGCGCTGTCGGCGGTGCGGGGCGATTCTGCCGCAAGGGGGCGTGCAAGGGCCGTGCCGGCCGCGGCTGTCACAACGCGGGCGGTCGGCTTGTCTAAGGAAGTTGTCCACCACCCCTTCCACAGACCAGGCCCCCATGCAAACAGCCACGCTCCTGATGTCTGCCGCCGCGCTGGCGGCCGCTCTGCCCGCACACGCCGAAGAGGCCCCCACCGCCGTGGTTGTCATCGTCCGCGTGCCCAAGCCCTGGTATGCACCGCGCAGCGCCGTGGCGGCCAAGATGCGCGACACCGTGCCGCAGTACGCCCGGCTGCCCGGCCTGCTGTTCAAGGCCTACAGCTTCGAACGCGACAGCGGCGACTACGGCGGCGTCTACTACTGGCGCAGCCGGGCCGAGGCCGAGGCCTGGTTCAACCCGGCCTGGTTCGAACGCGTGCGCAAGGAGCGCGGTGTTGAGGCGCAACTGCGCGTTCTTGATGCGCCGCTGTCCATCGACAACCAGCCCGGCGGCACGGCTGCGGCCAACGATGGCCCGTACGTGGTGACGGTGGTCGACGTGGTGGTGCAGGCCGGCCTGACGCGCGAGCGCCTGCTGGCCCTCTTCCAGCAATCGGTGCCCGAACACCAGCAGGCACCCGGCCTGCTGCGCAAGCACTACACCATCGCCGAGGGCGGTGCCGGCTTCGGCGGCGTCTACCTCTGGCGCGACGAGGCCGCGGCACGCGCCTGGCACAACGAAGCCTGGCGGGCCAAGGCGCAGCAGCGCAGCGGCGCGCCGGCGCGCATCACCTGGATCGACACGCCCATCCTGCTGCCGACGCAGGACGCCGCCAACACCGCACCGGCGGGCGCGATGATCGTGGCCGCACCATGATCCGCATCGAAGACCCCGGCCCCGAGCTGCTGCAGGCCGCCACCCAGGGCGACCTGGCGGCGCTGGACGCGGTGGTGGGCGCCATCCAGGGCGGCGTCTACAACCTGGCCGTGCGCATGCTGGGCCAGCGCGACGACGCCGCCGACGCCACCCAGGAGATCCTGATCAAGGTGGTGACGCACCTGGGCAGCTTCCGTGGCGACGCGGCCTTCAGCACCTGGGTCTTCCAGGTGGCGCGCAACCACCTGCTGACGGCCTCGACCCGGGCACGCGAGAACCCCGAGCAGTCGCTGGAAGCCATGGCCGAGAAGCTGCAGACGGGCCTGGACTTCGCGGCGGCCCACACCAGCGCCGAGCGCGTGCTGACACCCGAGGACAAACTCGCCGCGCGCCAGGTGGCCCTGGGCTGCACGCAGAACATGCTGATGGCGCTGGACCGCGAGCAGCGCCTGGTGCTGGTGCTGGACGCCGTGTTCGGCCTGCCCTCGAAACAGGCGGCTGACGTGCTGGGCCTGTCGGCCGAGGCGTATCGCCAACGCCTGTCGCGCGCCCGGGCGCGGCTCGATACCTTCGCGGCGCGCACCTGCGGCCTGGCCAGCGACAGCGCGGCCTGCCGCTGCGAGAAGCAGCTGCCCGCGCTGGCCCATGCGCGGCAGCAAGGCGTGCCGATGAGCCCGCCGCTGGCGCGCTCGCGGCGCGAGATGGAGCAGGCGGAAGCCCAGTTCGGTGCCTTGCTGCGGCTGGGCGACGCCGCCTCGGTGCTGCGCGCGCATCCCGCCTACCAGGCTCCGGCCTCGATGCAGCAAGCCATCCGCGGCGTGTTGCAGGCCACGGGCTTCTGGCCTGACGGGCGGCCGCTGCAATGAACGAACAGGGCGAGCGCTTCGACTTCCACGCCGCCGACGGCACGCCGCTGGCCGGCGTGCTGTTCGGCGAAACGGGCCCGCGCGTGCTGGTGGCCGGCGCGTTGGGTGTGCCCCAGCGTTTCTACGCCGCGTTCTGCAGCTGGCTGGCAGCCCGCGGCCACCGGGTGATGAGCTTCGACCCGCGCGGGATCGGCGCCTCGCGGCGCGGGCCGCTGCGCGGGCTGCAGGTCGACATGCTGGGCTGGGCGCGCCTGGACTTCGCGGCGGCGCTGCGGCACCTGGCTGGCGAAGACGGCGTACAGGTCATCGGCCACAGCCTGGGCGCACACCACGCCGCGATGACCGACGCCGCCACGCAAGCGCGCATCAGCCACCTAGTGGCGGTGGCGGCCGGCGCGGGCCCCTGGCGCAGCTGGGCCGCGCCTTCGCGCCGCCGTGCCCCGCTGATGCTGCACATCGCCGGCCCGCTGCTCACCCCGCTGTTCGGCCACTTTCCCGGTGCCCGCCTGGGCATGGTGGCCGACCTGCCTGCCGGCGTGATGCGGCAGTGGACGCGCTGGTGCCGCCACCCGCAGTTCGCCTGGGGCGCGGAACCCGGGCTGGTGATGCCCAGCCTGCAGTCGGCACGTTTTCCCATCACGGCCCTGGCCATCAGCGACGACGAGGCGATGACCGAACACAACGTGCGCACGCTGCTGGCCGCGCTGCCGAACGCGCCTTCGACGCTGCGGCTGCTGCGGCCGGCCGATTTCAGCCTGGCGGCCATCGGGCATCTGGGCGCCTTTCGCCGCTCGGCCGCCGCGCTGTGGTCCGAACTGGCTGCGGCCATCGACAATGCCGCACCGTGCCCCCAACACCCGAACTCCGCGTGCTGTCCGTCATCCCGCCGATGACGCAGCTCAACACGCCCTACCCGTCCACCGCCTACCTCACCGGCTTCCTGCGTTCGCGCAGCGTGCAGGCCACGCAGGTGGACCTGGCGCTGGGCCTCATCCTCAAGCTGCTGTCACGCGCCGGCCTGGCCGAGCTGCGCGAGGCCTTCGGCGAACACCACGACGCCTACGACGCGACCATCGATCGCACCATCGCGTTCCTGCAGGGCCGCGACCCCACGCTGGCGCACCGCATCGCCAGCCGCGCCTTCCTGCCCGAAGGCCCGCGCTTTGCGGCCATCAATGCCTACCCCGACGCGCAGGACCCCGATGCCGACCCCCTCGCCTGGGCCTTCGGCAGCCTGGGCACACACGACCGCGCGCGCCACCTGGCCACGCTGTACCTGAACGACATCGCCGACGTACTGCGCAATACCGTCGACCCGCGCTTCGAGTTCGTGCGCTACGCCGAACGCCTGGCGATGAGCCAGCCCACCTTCGACCCGCTGGCCGAAGCCCTGGCCGCGCCGCCCAACCTGATCGACCGCACGCTGCAGGCGCTGACGCTGGCCGCGCTGCAGGAACACCGGCCGACGGTGGTGCTGCTGTCGGTGCCTTTCCCCGGCGCGGCCTACGCCGCCTTTCGCATCGCGCAGGCGATCAAGGCGCAGGACACTTCCATCGTCACCGTGCTGGGCGGCGGCTACGTCAACACCGAACTGCGCGAGCTGACCGAGCCGCGCGTCTTCGACCACTTCGATTTCGTCACGCTCGACGCCGGCGAACGCCCGCTGCTGGCGCTGCTGGAACACCTGCAGGGCAAACGTTCGGCGCAGCGCCTGGTGCGCACCTTCCTGCGCGAAGCCGGCGCGGTGCGCTACGTCAATTTCGTCGAACCCGACGTGCCTTTCGAAGACGTGGGCACACCCACCTGGGATGGCCTGCCGCTGGCCGACTACCTGTCGCTGCTGGACATGCTCAACCCCATGCACCGGCTGTGGAGCGACGGGCGCTGGAACAAGCTGACGGTGGCGCACGGCTGCTACTGGAAGAAGTGCAGCTTCTGCGACGTGGGGCTGGACTACATCGGCCGCTACGACGCCGCCACGGCCGAAACGCTGTGCGACCGCATCGAGACCATCGTCGCCGAGACCGGGCAGACCGGCTTTCACTTCGTCGACGAAGCCGCGCCGCCCAAGAGCCTGAAGGCGCTGGCGGCCGAGCTGCAGCGGCGCCGGCTGTCCATCAGCTGGTGGGGCAACATCCGCTTCGAGAAGACCTTCACCCCGGCCCTGTGCCGCGAGCTGGCCGACAGCGGCTGCATCGCCATCAGCGGCGGCCTCGAAGTGGCCAGCGACCGCCTGCTGGCGCTGATGAAGAAGGGCGTCTCGGTGGACCAGGTGGCGCGCGTCACCAAGGGTTTTGCTGATGCGGGTGTGCTGGTGCACGCCTACCTGATGTACGGCTTTCCCACGCAGACGGTGCAGGACACGGTGGACGCGCTCGAGTTCGTGCGCCAGCTGTTCGCGAACGGCTGCATCCACTCGGGTTTCTGGCACCGCTTCGCCTGCACCGTGCATTCACCCGTCGGGCAAGACCCGGCCGCCTACGGCGTGACGCTGCTGCCGCTGCCGCCTTCGCCTTTCGCGAAGAACGACGTCGGCTTCGTCGACCCCACCGGCACCGACCACGACGCGCTGGGCCGCGGGCTGAAGAAGGCGATCTACAACTACATGCACGGCATCGGGCTGGAAGAAGACGTGCGGGCCTGGTTCGACGTGCCGGTGCCGAAGACGAAGGTGGCGCGGCGGCGAATCGAGAAGGCGCTGGTGGGGCCGGGCTGAAGTACTGATCCCGGTCCATGCTTGCTAATGCGAATCGTTCGCATTACAGTCCACGCATGCCTTCCAGCCCACCTCCCGCCGCACCCAGCCTGGCGCGCAGCGCGCCAGACCCGGGCACGGCGCCACCCGTGGCTCCCTGCCCGCTCTACAGCAGCGCCACGCTGTTCGGGCCGGCGCAAGAGATCCACATCGAGCACCAGTCGCAGGTCTACCGCCTGCGCCGTACCGCACTCGGCAAGCTGATCCTCACCAAGTAGCCGCAGCTCGCCCAGCCCAACTCCGCCAGCCAGCCCCGAGCCAGCACGCGCGCCCCTACCGCAGGAGCCCCACGTGCCCCTTGTTCAGACTCGACATGGCCCCGTGCACGCGAGCCACACCCCACGCCGGCGACGCCTGTGGGAGCTGCCCGCAGCCGCGCACGAATTGCTGCTGGGCCTGGGCTTCCCGCCAGACACCCTGCGCGGCCATGTGGCCCACGCGCTGGGCCGCATGAAGGGCTGCCACTACCGCCTGCAGGGCAGCGATGCCGACGTGCTGTTCAGCGCCATCCGCGACCTGGGCCAGCGCAACCCGCTGGCCGAAGCGCTGCAGCAGCGCCTGGACGAGCGCCACGTTCTGGCCCTGCAACGTTGGGCCCGGCTGCGCGAGGCTGATGCGCTGCGCGCCGCCTGGTTGCAGGCGCTGGCCAGCGGTGAAGTGGCCGCCGCGCTGTGGGCGCTGCTGACGCACCGCCTGGGCGCCGAGCTGCAGGCCGACGCACTCGTCGAAGCCCGCGCCTGGCTGCTGGAGCGCGCGCGCCGCAGCGTCGTGCAGGCGGCGCAGGACGCGAGCCAACACGCGGCGCTGGACGCCGCGCGCGCGCAAGCCACCGAACTGCAGTTGCGGCTGCAACAGCAGCAGGCCGACGGCGCGGCCGCGCTGGACACCTTGCGCCGCGAGCTGGCCGCCGCGCTGGGCGAGGCAGCGCGCCTGCGTGCGCAGCCGCGGCAGCCGGCGCCACCCGCGCCGCGCATGGAAAGCGAAACCCCGCCAAGGCCCGCGGCTGCCGTGGCCGCGACGCCTGCGCCGCCGTGCGCTGCACCCGCACCCGCGCCCAGCGCCACGGCCGCTGCCGCGCTGCCCGTGGTGCAAGGCCGCCACGTGCTCTGCGTCGGCGGCGTCAAGCGCGCCGTGGCGCGCTACCGCGCCCATGTCGAACACCTGGGCGGCCGCTTCGTGCACCACGACGGCGGCGCCGAAGACGGTGTGCAGCGCCTGCAAGGCCAACTGCAGCGGGCCGACCTGGTGCTGTGCCAGGCCGGCTGCATCAACCACGAGGCCTACCAGCGCATCAAGCACTTCTGCGCACGCAGCGGCAAGCCCTGCATCTATCTGCCGCGCCCGAGCCTTTCGCACTTCGAGCGCGCCCTGCAACAACTGGCCACGCCCGGCCAGCCCCGGAGCCCCGCATGAATCACGACGACGAGCCCTACCCCTGCTGCGTGGCCCTGCTGGCCGCCACGCTGGCCCTGATGACAACGCATGCCGAGCCCGAGGCCGAAGCCAAGGTCGACACCGCCACCCCGCGCGTGCTGATGGCACGCAAGATCGCCAGCAACCTGTTCTTCCTGCAGCACCACCCTGACCTGCCCCCGGGCTTGCGCACCGTGGCGCAACGCCTGCAGGGGCGCTGGGCCGCGCGCGGTGAACGCGAGCTGGCGCCGCCGCGCATCGACGATGATCGTGCCGGCGCCGCCCTGCATTGAAAGGCGTGGCCATGAAACCCAAGGAGGAACCGATGGACCTGCATGCCCTGTACCGCCGCGCCATGCGCCGCCGCGCGCGCCGCCAGGACCTGAGCGCGGTGCTGCTGGTGGTGGCCGTGTCCCTCGCCGTGTTCACGCTGCTGCCGCTGCCCGTGCAGGCGCAGCAGGCACAGGCCTCGCCCTGCGACAAGGCCGCAGGCATCCAGAAGCTGCGCTGCGAACGCCACGACCGCATGGCCGCCCAGTGCGGCCCGCTCAAGGGCGAAGAGCATCACGTCTGCGACCGCAGCTATCTGCTGGCCAACCCGCTGGTGTGCACGGCCCTGCCGGCGGCCGAGGCCATGCGCTGCGAAGCCGAGAAGGCCGCCTTCAAGACCTGCGAGGCCCAGGCCGGCCGCGCCTTCATGGTCTGCGTGCGCGAGACGATCAAGGAAAGCCCGATGGGGGCGCATTGAGGTTCAGCACGCTGCCGGCCGGCGCCGTGGCGCGCTGGCTGGCGGCGCTGGCGCCCGTGGACGGCACGTCGCGGCCGCTGACGCAGTTGCCGCTGGACCCGGTGGACGTGCTGGCCACCGTTGCCTCAGCACCCGTGGCCGCCGAACTCGAAGCCGCACTCGGCCCTTCGCCCTGGTGCAACGTGTCGCAGAGCTGGCTGCGCCATGGCCGGCCGCCGCACAGCTGGCACCAGGACGGCGCCCTGCGCCACGACTTCCTGGCCCACGCCGGCCGCCCCGCGCCGGCCGACGCGGCGCTGACGATGCGCACGCTGTGGATCGCGCTCACGCCCTGCGGCCGCGACGCGCCGGGCCTGCAGTGGATCGACGCCCCGCTGCCCGGCCTGCTGCAGCCGGCTGAACTCACCGAAGAGGCCGTGGCCGAACGCTTCGGCCCACAGCAGGTCCGGCACGCCGAACTGGCGCCGGGCCAGGCCCTGCTGTTCGACGGTCTGCTGCTGCACCGCACGCACCTCACACCGGAAATGAGCGGCCAGCGTTGCAGCCTCGAACTGCGCTTCTTCCGTGCCGGCGCACTGCCGGCCCGGGTGGCCCACGATGCCGGCCAGCCCCTAACATCGCCATCCCCGCAGTACCCGGAAGGTCCGCCACCATGACCCCGCTTGCCTCCTGGCGCAAGGCCTGCGCCGCCCTGCCGCTCGCGCTGGGCCTCGCGCTGGCCGTCCCGGCCGGCGCGGCGCCCGCCAAGCCCGTGGCCGCGCCGGCGCTCAGCGTGCCGCCGCTGAAGTTCACCGAACGGCGGCTGGCCAACGGCCTGCAGGTGATCGCGGCCGAGAGCCACGCCAGCCCCACCGTGGCGGTGCAGGTCTGGTACCACGTCGGCGCGCGCGACGACCCGCCCGGCCGGTCCGGCTTCGCGCACCTCTTCGAACACCTGATGTTCAAGAGCACGCGCTACCTCAAGGCCGAGCAGTTCGACCGCCTGACCGAAGACGTGGGCGGCCAGAACAACGCCTTCACCAGCGACGACGTCACCGCCTACCACGAGGTGGTGCCATCCAACCACCTGCAGACGCTGCTGTGGGCCGAGGCCGAGCGCATGTCCAACCTGAACGTGGACAAGGGCAACTTCGAATCCGAGCGTGCGGTGGTGGAAGAAGAGTATCGCCAGCGCGTGCTGGCCTCGCCGTACGGACGCCTCTTCAACGGCATCGCGCCGGCCTCCTACCGCGTGCACCCGTACCAGCGCTCGGCCATCGGCAGCATCGAAGACCTGCAACGCGCAACGCTGGACGACGTGGTGGCCTTCCACGCCAACCAGTACCGGCCCGACAACGCCACCCTGGTCGTCACCGGCGACTTCGATCCGGCACAGCTGCAGGCCTGGGTCGACCAGTACTTCGCCCCGCTGAAGCGCCCCGAGACGCCGGTGCCGCGCGGCCCCAACGAAGAGCCGGCCTGGCCCGACAACCGCACGGTGCAGCTGAGCGGCCCGCAGGTGCCGCTGCCCGCCGTGGCGCTGACCTGGCTGGCCCCCACCGTCACCAGCGCCGACGCCCCGGCGCTGCGCGTGGCTGCGGCGCTGCTGAGCGGCGGCAAGTCGTCGCGCCTGAACGAGAACCTGGTCTACCGTCAGCGCCTGGCCAGCGACGCTGGCTTCGAGGCCGACCTGCGCGCCGGCCCCGGCCTGCTGACGGCCTACGCCATTGCCGCCGGCGGCAAGGCGCTGCCCGCCGTGCGGGCCGCGCTGCTGAAGGAGGTGCAGGGCCTGGCGCAGCGGCCACCGTCGGCGGCCGAGATGGCCCGCGTGAAGACCGGCCTGCTGACGCGTGCGCTGCAGGAACGGCAGACGCCGCTCGGCCTGGGCATGGCGCTGGCCGGTGCGGCCGTGCTCGAAGGCGGCCCGGCGCAGGCCGACCGCGGCCTGCAGGCCCTGCAGGCGGTGACGGCGGCCGACGTGCAGCGCGTGATGCGCAAGTACACCGCCGGCGCGCGCCACACGACCATCGAATACACGCAAGCCCGGAGCCCGCAATGACGCGCCCCTACGCCACCTCGCTCGCCGCCGGTCTGTCTGCGCTGGTGCTGGTGCAGGCCGCCCTGGCCCAGCCCTATGACCGCCCGCCGCCGCCCGCGGCACCGCGGCCCTTGCAGATCGCGGCGCCGCAGTCGGCCACCCTGCCCAACGGCCTGCGCGTGGTGCTGGCCGAACGGCGCGGCGTGCCCATCGTCAGCGTGCAGCTGCTGGTGCTGTTGGGCGCCGAGGTCGACCCGCCGCGGCAGGCCGGACTGGCCTCGCTGACGGCCGGGCTGCTGACACGTGGCACGCGCGTGCACAGCGCGCCGGCCCAGGCCGCCGCGGCCGAAGCGCTGGGCGGCACGCTGTCCAGCGCGGCCGGCTGGCACGAGTCGGGCGTCGGCATCACGGTCACCACGCCGCACCTGGGCGCCGCGCTGCAGCTGGTGGCGCAGGCCGTCATGGCGCCCGCATTCGCGCAGGCTGAACTCGAGCGCCTGCGCGCCGAGGCCCTGGACGAAATGAAGGTGGCCTACACGCGCCCCGGCACGCTGGCCGGGCTGGCGGCCAACCGCATGTTGTTCGGCGACGGCGCCTACGGCCATCCCGCCTCGGGCACGCCGAAGTCGCTGCCGCGCATCACGCGTGCCGACGTGCAGCGCCTGCACCAGCAGCGCTTCCGGCCCGACAACGCGGTGCTGGTGCTGGCCGGCGAGATCACCCTGGAGCAGGCCCTGGCCCTGGCGCGCCCGCACTTCGCCGCCTGGCGCGCGCCCGCCGGCGCGGCGCCGGCCGTGCTGCCGCCCACCGGCCGGCCGAGCGCACAGGCGCTGACCCTCATCGACATGGGCGACTCGGGACAGGCCGGCGTGTCGCTGGCGCTGCCGCTGCCACCGGCCGGCAGCCCTGACCTGGCCGCCGGCCAGGTGGCCAACGCGGTGCTGGGCGGCGGCTACTCGTCGCGCCTGAACCAGGAGATCCGCATCAAGCGCGGCCTCAGCTACGGCGCCGGCAGCGCGCTCGACGCACGCCTGTCCGCCGGCCAGCTGCGCGCCGCGGTACAGACCAAGAACGAGTCGGCCGCCGAGGTGGTGGCCCTGGTGTTGGCTGAGATCGACCGTCTGGCCACGACGCCGGTGCCCGAGGACGAACTCGCTGCGCGCAAGGCCACCCTGATCGGCGGTTTCAGCCGCAGCGTCGAGACCACCGACGGCCTGGTGGGGGTGCTGGCCGCGCTGATCGTCAGCGGACGCCCGCTCGACCAGTTGACGACGCGCGTCGCCACCCTGTCGGCCGTCGATGCGGCTGCCGTGCAGGCCTATGCGCGCAGCCACTTCGGCGCTGCGGGCCGCCGCATCGCGGTGGCCGGCGACACGCGCGCGTTCGAGGCGGCACTCAAGGCGACGGTGACGGAAGGCCAGGCCCTGAGCGTGAAAGCGGGCGAGCTCGACCTGGGCGACTGAAGCGCAGCGCCGCGGCGGCGCTGCGTCAGGCTTCGAGCAGCCGCACCTTGACACTCTTGCCCTTCACCTTGCCGGCCGAGAGCTTCTTCAGCGCCTGCATCGCGATGCCGCGCTCCACGGCGACGTAGGTGCTGAACTCGTTGACGCTGATCTTGCCCACCTGGGCGCCGGCAAAACCGAGGTCCTTGGTGAGCGCACCCAGCACGTCGCCCGCGCGGATCTTCTCCTTGCGGCCGCCCAGGATCTGCAGCGTCTGCATCGGCGGCAGCAACGGGCCGCTGCCGGTGGGCTTCAGCTCGGCCAGCGTCTGCCATACCGAGCTGAAGCCGCCCGCCTTCTCGATGGCGCCGACACGGCCCATCTCGTCAAGGCTCGCCAGGCTGAAGGCCCAGCCGGCTTCGTCGGCGCGGCCGGTGCGGCCGATGCGGTGCGTGTGCGTGGCCACGTCGGGCGTGATGTCGACGTTGATCACGGCTTCCAGCTGCGTGATGTCCAGGCCGCGCGCCGCGATGTCGGTGGCCACCAGCACGCTGATGCTGCGGTTGGCGAAACGCACCATCACCTGGTCGCGGTCGCGCTGGTCGAGATCGCCGTGCAGTTCCAGCGCGGCGAAGCCTTGCGCGCGCAAAACCTCCACCAAGTCGCGGCACTGCTGCTTGGTGTTGCAGAAGGCCAGGGTGCTCACCGGGCGGTAGTGGTTCAGCAGCAGGCCCACGGCATGCAGGCGCTCTTCCTCGCGCACCTCGATGAAGAGCTGGCGGATCTGCGTGGCCGCGGGCGCTTCGCTCAGCTTCACCTCTTTCGGCTCGCGCAGAAAGGCGGCGCTGAGCTTGGCGATGCCCTCGGGGTAGGTGGCACTGAACAGCAGCGTCTGGCGTTGTTTGGGGCACAACTTGGCGATGCCGGCGATGTCGTCGAAGAAGCCCATGTCCAGCATGCGGTCGGCTTCGTCCAGCACCAGGGTGTTCAAGGCTTCCAGGTTCAGGCTGCCGCGCTCCAGGTGGTCGATCAGCCGGCCCGGCGTGCCCACGACCACGTGCGCGCCGTGTTCCAGGCTCGCCAGCTGCGGGCGCATGGTGGCGCCGCCGCAGAGGGTGAGCACCTTGATGTTGTCGTCGGCGCGCGCCAGGCGGCGGATCTCCTGCGTCACCTGTTCGGCCAGCTCGCGCGTGGGGCACAGCACCAGGGCCTGCACGGCGAAGCGGCGCACGTTCAGGTTGGCCAGCAGGGCCAGGGCGAAGGCGGCCGTCTTGCCGCTGCCGGTCTTGGCCTGGGCGATGAGATCGTGGCCGGCCAGGGCCAGCGGCAGGCTGGCGGCCTGGATCGGCGTCATCGCCTCGTAGCCCAGGGCGGCCAGGTTCTGGAGCTGATGCGGGGGCAGCGGCAGGCTGCTGAAGGGGGCAGGAGTCATGGGCGATTATCCAGCCCTGACAATCGTGCATGCCCCAGACCCTGCCGAACCCGCGCCACGCCGACCGTTTGCCCCCGCACATCGGCAAGGACGAGCTGGCCCGCATCCGCCACGCCGCCTACAGCCTGCCCCAGGTGGTGAAGCCCGCCGACTACACGCCGGCCGAGGGCAAGGGCGCCGACGAGCACATGGACAAACTGGGCTTCGTGATGCTGCAGAAAGGCGTGGCCGGGCAGCGCCCCAGCCGCTGGATAGAGCCGCGGCTGATGGACGCTGCGCTGGCGCACCTGGACGCCCTGGGCACCGGCGCCGCACTGCGCCCGACGATGCTGGAGCGCACCAACCAGCTGCATGGCCTGGGCGTGTCGCGCCACGGCGGCCACTGGACGCGCCTGACGCGCCACACGCTCAAGCTGGCCGACATCGGCTGGCCTGCGGCCGAGCTGCCCGTCCACTACCACGCGCGGGTGGACGAAGACGCCGTCTGGGCCTACTACCGCAGCGGCGAGATGGCCGCGCTGCACACGGCCCTGGGTACGCCGCAGCCCTACCCGCACGCGGCCGCGCTGCTGGAACACATCCGCACGCTGCTCGACCGCAGCCGCGCCTTCAAGCCCCAGCATCTGGCCAGCCTGCTGCCCGCGCTGCAGGCCGAAGCCGCCACCGCGCGCGAGCCCGAGGCCCTGCACGCCGCGCTCGACCGCGCGCAGGAGCGCTGGACCCGCCGCGCCACCGAACTCGACACGCTCGACGGCCTGACGAGTGAACTGGCCTTCGGCGGCTACCCCGACAGTTTTGCCAAGGCGCGCCGACTGCAGCGCAAGGTGCTGCTCTACGTGGGCCCGCCCAACAGCGGCAAGACCCACGCCGCCTTCGAACGCCTGGCCCAGGCGCTGGACGGCGCCTACCTCGCCCCGCTGCGGCTGCTGGCACTGGAAGGGCGTGACCGCCTCGTGGCGCGCGGCGTGCCCTGCTCGCTGCTCACCGGTGAAGAGAACCAGCCGGCCGAAGGCGCGCGCGTGGTCAGCAGCACCATCGAGATGCTGGCCACCAACACGCCCATCGACGTGGCGGTGATCGACGAAGCGCAGATGATCTTCGACAACGCACGCGGCTGGGCCTGGACGCAGGCCATCGTGGCGGTGCCGGCGCGCGAGGTCATCATCATCTGCAGCGGCTATGCCGTGCCCGTGATCGAGAACCTGCTCGGCCTGTGCGGCGAAAGCTGCACCGTGCGCGAATTCCCGCGCAAGCAGCATGTGCAGCTGATGCCGCGGCCGCTGCCGGTGTCTTCGCTGGAACTGGGTGACGCCGTGGTGGCCTTCAGCCGGCGCGACGTGCTGCTGCTGCGCGACCGCATCGCCGCCGCCGGGCATCCGACGTCCGTCATCTACGGCGCGCTGCCGCCCGAGGTGCGGCGGCGCGAGGCCGAACGTTTTGCCACCGGCGAGTCGCACATCCTGGTGGCCACCGACGCCATCGGCATGGGCCTGAACCTGCCCATCAAGCGTGTGCTCTTCAGCACGCTGACCAAGTTCGACGGCGTCGCCGATCGGCCGCTGGACGAGAGCGAAACGCACCAGATCGCCGGCCGCGCCGGGCGCTACGGCATGCACGACGAAGGCTTCGTCGGCGTGCTCGACGAAGCCGAGCCCGGCGCCCTGCGCCGCCTGGGTGAGCTGCTCGCGCGCACGCCACTGGCACCCTCGCCCTTCAAGGCGCCGGTGGCACCCAACGGCTGGCACGTCGACACCATCGCCGCGCGCCTGGGCCGCAGCAAGCTGCGCGACGTGCTGGCGGTGTTCATGGAACAGCTCAAGCTCGACGACGCGCACTTCCAGGTGGCCGAGTTGCAGCAGATGCTGGACCTGGCCACGCAGCTGGACGAAGTGGCCGGCGCGCTGACGCTCAAGCAGCGCTTCACCTACGCGCAGGCGCCGGTGGACACACGCAGCGAAGACCAGGTGCAGGCCTTCCTGGAATGGGCCGCCGGCCACGCCCGCCATGGCCTGGCCGGCCGCCCCGCTGTGCTGGACCAGGTGGACGGCCACAGCCGGCTCGACCGCATGGAACAAGGCCTGCGCGCCTGCACGCTGTGGTTGTGGCTGGATCTGCGTTTCCCCGGCATCTTCGGCCATGTCGAAGAGGTGCTGGCGCTGCGCAGCAGCCTGAACGACGGCATCGAGCGCCAGCTCAAGGGCAAGCGCCCGCTGGCCCAGGTGCGGCGCCGGCGCGGCGGCTGAGGGCCCCTGTCGCACGAGGGTTAGTCCGACACCACGTCCAAGGGGGGTCGCCGCAGTGCACCGCCAGGGGGTCGCGGCTAGCATGGTTGTTTCGACCTTTGGATGGAGGTTCTCCCATGTTGCACCGTGTTTTGCGGCAATTCCTGGCCGCCACCAGCGCCGGGCTCTGCCTGGCCGTCACCCTGGTCACGGCCCAGGCCGCCGGGCCGGCACGCGAAGGCTCGCGTTCGGCCGCTGAACTCGCGGCCCAGAACGGCAAGCTCGATGCTGACACCGGCCCCACCTTCATGCTCAACGGCGTGAGCTTTGCCAACCAGCGCGCCTTCATCGAAAGCGGCGCCCGTTGCGGCTCGCGCTACTACAGCGCCTTCGACCGCGCGCGCTCCGAAGCCCGCACCCAGGCCTGGACGGCGGAACGCCTGGCGCGCGGCGAAGCCACCGCGCGGCCCATCGGCTCGGTGACGGTGCCGGTGTGGGTGCACGTCATCCGCCGCGGCACCGGCGTGGCCAATGGCGACATCCCCGACAGCTGGATCACCGCGCAGATCCAGGTCATGAACGACGCCTGGATCGCCACCGCCTTCCGCTTCCAGCTGGCCGGCACCACGCGCACCACCAACACCGCCTGGTACGACATGGCCGGCGAAGCGGCCGAGCTGGCCGCCAAGACCGCGCTCAAGCGCGGCGGCCCCGAGACGCTGAACATCTACGTCGCCAACCTGAGCGGTGGCCTGCTGGGTTACGCCTACTACGCCGAAGACGCCGCCGCGGTGGGCGTGCTCGACGGCGTGGTGCTGCTCAACCAGTCGCTGCCCGGCGGCAACGCCGCGCCCTACAACCTGGGCGACACCGGCACGCACGAGGTGGGCCATTGGTTCGGCCTGGCGCACACCTTCGAAGGCGGCTGCACGCGCACCAACGACCTGGTGGCCGACACCGAACCCGAGGCCTCGCCCGCCTTCGGTTGCCCGGTGGGCCGCAACACCTGCCGCGTGACGCGCACCGGCGACCCCATCCGCAACTTCATGGACTACACCGACGACTCGTGCATGAACATGTTCACCAACGGACAGTTCGTGCGCATGGACGAGCAGCACCTGCAGTTCCGCACGCCGGCCCTTTCGGCGCTGGCTGCGCGCCGCTGAGCCGGCCTCGGCCCGCTCTCGCGCCACACGGCGCGGCCCACGGGCCGCGCCGTTTTTCATGGGCGGCCGGCGGCTGCACTACGATAGGGGCGTAACCGACTACTTGCATGGCATGCGTGGTTCACGCCGCGCTGCCGGCGCCGCACCTGCCGTGAACCCCGTTCCGCCACCGCCGCCCCCTGCCGGCGAGCCCGCCTTCAGCGCGGACGAGGACGGTGTGCTCGTGCTGGACCTGCAGGGCCACGTGCTGATGCACAACGAGCGCTTCGCGCGCATGTGGCAGCTGCCCGAGGCGCTGCTGGCCCGTGGCGAGGACGAGCCCGTCGCCGCGCACATGGCCACCCTGGTGGCCGACCCGGCGCACCTGATCGGCATGATGAACGCCACGCGCGACTGGCCCGAGATGGAGACGCTGCAGACCTTCGAGCTGCTGGACGGCCGCCGCTTCGAGCGCCACGTCACGCCGCAGCGCGTGGACGGCCGCTGCGTCGGCGTGCGGGTGCGCTGGCGCGATGCCGGCTCGAAGGCCAGGCGCACGGTGCAGGGCCGCGTGCTCTACATCGACGACCACGAGGTCAACCGCGAGCTGATGGCGGTGCTGCTGGAAAGCCGCCCGCAGCTGCAGCTGATGATGGCCGCCACCGGCCAGGAAGGCCTGGAGATGGCGCGGCGCTGGCAGCCCGACCTGGTGCTGCTGGACATCCGCCTGCCCGACATCGACGGCTTCGCGGTGCTGCGTGCCCTGCGCGCCGAGCCGCTGCTTCGCGAGGTGCCGTGCCTGGCCGTGTCGGCCGCGGCCATGCCGCACGAAGTGGCCGCGGCCACGGTGGCCGGCTTCGACGCCTACCTGACCAAACCCGTCGACGTGCAGGCGCTGCTGCGCGAGGTCGACCAGCGCCTGGCGCCGCCGCCCGCTGCCTGACATCAACCGCCTGATCGTTTGGCCGCGTGGCCCTGCTGCTGCAGGAAGGCCAGCACACGCTCGACATGGTCACCCTGCACTTCCAGCACGCCATCGCGCGCGGTGCCGCCGGCGCCGCAGGCCGCGCGCAGCTGCTTGCCCAGGGTGGCCAGTACGTCGGCGCTGAGTGCCAGGCCACGCACCACCGTCACCGTCTTGCCGCCGCGGCCCTGCTTCTCGCGGCTGACGCGCACGCGCCCGTCGCCCAGTGGCTGCGCCCTGGCCTGCTGCGCGCAGGTGCAGGCCGCCACCGGCTGGCGGCAGGCCGGGCACATGCGCCCGGCTTCGGTGGAATAGACCAGGCTCAGAGCTTCACCAGGCTCTTGAAGCCACCCCAGAACATGCGCTTGCCGTCCAGCGGCATGTCCTGCGGGTTCTGCATCATCGCGGCCAGCCGCGGATCGGCCATCACCTTGGCATTGATGGTGTCGCGCGCCTTGCGCGACTTGAAGACGATGTAGGAGAAGACCACCGTCTCGCCTTCCTTCAGCTTCACAGACTGCGGGAACGAGGTCCACTTGCCGGGCTTCACGTCCTCGGCCACACATTCGTGCACCTCGAGCGCGCCGTACTCGATCCACACCTTGGCGCACTTGCGGGCCATGCGGCGGTAGTCGTCCAGCCGGGCCAGCGGCACCGGCACCACGTATCCATCCACGTAAACAGCCATGTTGCTATCTCCGATCCCAGTTGAAGGACGACACCGCGATCAAGTTTCCCGCCGCGGAACCGGCTCTGCCGGACCGCCAGCGGGCGGCCCCCTCGGGGGGTAGCGAGCGCCAGCGAGCTTGGGGGCTCACCCTTCTGCGCTGATCATCCAGCCCACGCCGAAGCGGTCGGTCAGCATACCGAAGCACGGCGACCAGAAGGACTTGGCCAGCGGCATCTGCACGCTGCCGCCGGCGCCCAGGGCGTTGAAGAGGCGGTCGGCGGCGGCCGCGTCGGCCACGGCGAAGGACAGCCGGAAGCCTTCGAAGCGCGGTGCGCCGCTGCACAGGCCATCGCTCAGCAACAGGTTGCAGTCGCCGACGCGCAGGCTGGCGTGCATCACCTTGTCTTCACTGCCGGGCGGCAGCATGCCCGGGGGCGCCTCGGGGCCTTCGCGGTAGCGCATCAGCATCTGCAGCTCGGCGCCCAGGGTCTGCTGGTAGAAGGCGATGGCCTCTTCGCAGCGGCCGTTGAAGAAGAGATAGGGTTCGATCTGGATCATTGTCGGTTCTCCGTGCATGGGAACGCGCCTTCGGGCCGGCGCTGTGGGCACGACGAACGGCGCGGCCCGGAATCGACAAGCCCCGCCTACAACCAGCCCGAGCGGCGGAAACGCCAGTACATCAGCCCGCAGACGGTGGTGATGACGCCGAAGGCCAGCGGGTAGCCATACTGCCATTTCAGTTCCGGCATGTGCTCGAAGTTCATGCCCCACACGCCGACGAAGAAGGTGGCCACGGCGAAGATGCCGGCCCAGGCCGCCAGGCGCTTGGTGTTCTCGCTCTCGTCGATGGTCACCATCGAGAGATTCACCTGGATGGCAGTGCCGATGGTGTCGCGCAGCCCGTCGAGCGTGGCGTTGCAGCGCACCAGGTGGTCGTAGACGTCGCGGAAGTAGTCCTGCGAACGTTCGCACACCTGCGGCACGCGGCCGCCATAGAGCTTGCTGGTGGCTTCCATCAGCGGCACCACGGCGTGGCGCAGCACGCCCACGCGGCGCTTCAGCGCGTACAGACGCTCGATGTTCTGGCGCGCCGAGCCGGGCTCGAAGATCTTGTCCTCGATGCCGTCGAGCTCCTGCTCCATCATGTCGATGATGGGGAAGTAGCGGTCGACCACCGCGTCCATCAGCGCGTAGTAGACGAAGCTGGAGCCCTGGCGCAGCAGGTGCGGTTCGCGCTCGGCGCGTTCGCGCACGCCCAGGAAGCCATGGGTCGAGCGGCTGCGCACGCTGAGCACGAAGTTGTGGCCCACGAACACCGCCACCTCGCCCAGCTGCAGGTCGTCGGTGGGCGTGTACTCGATCATGTGCATCACCGTGAAGACGGTGTCGCCGTACTCCTCGATCTTGGGCCGCTGGTGGCCGTGGCGCGCGTCTTCCACCGCCAGGTCGTGCAGGCCGAATTGGGCCTGCATCTCCAGCAGCTCGGCATCGCTGGCTTCCTTCAGCGCCACCCAGACGAAGCACCCGGCCCGTTGCAGGTGCTCGGCGATCTGCGCCACCGGGATGTCAGCGAGCTTGGTGCCCTGCTGGTAGGCGACGCAGTTGATCAGCATGCGGTGAAACCCCGAGGCGGGAAGACGTCTGGGCAGTGTCGCATGGGGCCTGGCTTGGGTGATAGTCAGGGCCGGTCCCGAGCTGTTGTCCCCCACGCCCCATGCCCACGCCCACCGTCTCCGTCCGCCAGGCCACGCTGCAGCTGCTGCGCGCCTTGCGCATGACCACCGTCTTCGGCAACCCCGGCTCCACCGAGCTGCCGCTGTTCCTGGACTTCCCGGCCGACTTCCGCTACGTGCTGGGTCTGCAGGAATCGGTGGTGGTGGGCATGGCCGACGGCTACGCCCAGGCCACGCGCAATGCAGCCTTCGTCAACCTGCACTCGGCGGCCGGCGTGGGCCACGCGATGGGCAACATCTTCACCGCGCACAAGAACCGCACGCCGCTGGTCATCACCGCCGGGCAGCAGGCGCGCTCGATCCTGCCCTTCGAGCCCTTCCTGTATTCGGCGCAGGCCAGCGAACTGCCCAAGCCCTACGTGAAGTGGAGCGTGGAGCCGGCGCGCGCGCAGGACGTGCCGCTGGCCATCGCCCGCGCCTACTACACGGCCATGCTGCCGCCGCGCGGGCCGGTGCTGGTGTCGATACCGGCCGACGACTGGACGGTGGCCACAGAGCCGGTGGAAGCGCGCAGCGTCAGCACGATGCTGCGCCCCGAACCGGCACTGCTGGCGCAGCTGGGCGAGGCGCTCGAGAACTGCGAGCGCCCGGCCTTCGTCATCGGCGCCGCCGTCGACCGCGATGGCGCCTGGCACGAAGCCGTGGCGCTGGCCGAGCGCCACCACGCGCGGGTCTTCGTGGCGCCGATGTCGGGCCGCTGCGGCTTCCCCGAAGACCACCGCCTCTTCGCCGGTTTTCTGCCGGCGATGCGTGAACGCATCGTGCAGTTGCTGGGCGGGCACGACCTGGTGTTCGCACTCGGCGCGCCGGCCTTCACCTACCACGTCGAAGGCCAGGGGCCGCACCTGCCCGAGGGCGCGCAGCTGGTGCAGCTGATCGAAGACCCGGCCATCGCGGCCTGGGCGCCGACGGGGCTGTCGGTGGTAGGCAGCATCCGGCTCGGCCTGCAGGACCTGCTGGCGCGGCCCGCACCCGGCACGCGCCCGCTGCCGGCCCCGCGCGAGCCGCGGCCCGAGGTCGCACCGCCGGCCGAGGGCGAGCGCCTGAGCGTGGCCTATGTGCTGCAGACCCTGGCGGCGCTGCGCCCGCGCGACAGCGTCATCGTCGAAGAGGCCCCCACTGCGCGGCCGGTGATGCAGCGGCATCTGCCGATCCTGGAGCCCGAGACCTTCTACACCATGTGCAGCGGCGGGCTGGGGCACAGCCTGCCGGCGGCGGTGGGTGTGGCGCTGGCCCGGCGCGATGCGGGCTCGACGGCCAAGGTCATCGCCGTCATCGGCGACGGCTCGGCGATGTACGCCATCCAGGCGCTGTGGAGCGCGGCACAGCTGGGCCTGCCCATCTGCTTCGTGATCCTGAAGAACCGCCGCTACGCCGCGCTGCGCGAGTTCGCCGGCGTGTTCGGCTACAAGCCGGAAGACCCCGTCGCCGGCACCGAGCTGCCCGACATCCACTTCGTGAAACTCGCCGAAGGCCAGGGCGTGCGCGGCGTGCTGGTGGAAGACGCGCACACCCTGCACGACGCGCTCACGCTGGCGCTGCAGGCCGACCAGGCCGTGCTGCTGGAAGTTGAAGTGAGCTGACAACCACAGGAGACAAGACATGCACCGCAGACTCGCCCTGGCTGCCCTCACGGCCGCGCCCTTCGCCGCCCACGCGCAGGCCTGGCCGGCCAAGCCGGTCAAGATCGTCGTCAACTTCCCGCCCGGCGGCGCGGCCGACCAGCTGGCGCGCGCGGTGGGCGTGCCGCTGCAGGACGCGCTGGGCCAGCCGGTGGTGATCGAGAACAAGGGCGGCTCGGGCGGCAACCTGGGCGGCGACGCGGTGGCCAAGTCGGCGGCCGACGGCACCACGCTGCTGATGAGCTCGGGCGGCATGGTCTCGGTGAACCCGCATATCTACCCGCGCATGCCCTTCGACCCGGTGAAAGACCTGGTGCCCGTGGCCGCCATCGCGCGCGTGCTGGTGTTCCTGGTGGTGAAGGCCGAGAGCCCTTTAAAGGACTGGCCGGCCTTCCTGGCCGACCTGAAGGCCAACCCGGGCCGGCGCAGCTTCGGCAGCCCGGGCAACGGCAGTTCGCCGCACCTGGCCACAGAGATGCTGAAGAGCCAGACGGGTACTTTCGCCGTGCACGTGCCCTACCGCGGCGCCGCGCCGGCGCTCACCGACCTGCTGGGCGGCCAGATCGATTTCCTCTTCGACCCCGGCATCGCCATCCCGCACATCAGGGCCGGGCGCCTGCGCCTGCTGGCGGTGGGCAGCCCGAAACGTTCGCCGCTGTTCCCGGACGTGCCCACACTCGACGAACGCGGGCTCAAGGCCTTCGACGCCGACACCGTGTTCGGCCTCTACGCACCGGCCGGCACGCCGGCGGCGGCGGTGAGCCGCATCAACACCGAGGTGAATCGCATCCTGGGCACGGCGCCACTGCAGGAGCGCATCGCGGCCATCGGCGGCGTGCCGGCACCGATGACGCCGGCCGAGTTCGGCGCCAAGGCGGCGGAAGACTCCAGACGTTTCGGCGCCATCATCCGCGAGCGCAAGATCGTCGGCGACTGAACGGCATACTCGCGCCGCGGCCGCCACCCAAGTGCAAGCGTGACGAGGTTCTTCGAAGTTCGCCACGCGCCGCGGGGCACCCCCGCGGACGATCCGGCCCCTGGGCCATGCAGGGCGTGGGCGCGGTGGCGCCCTGCGCCAGTCTGCCCACGCATCACCCGCAGGTTGGGTGGCGCGCCGCACCTTTGATTCGATGGCGAACCTGCGCACCCTGACGGCCCGCGCCCTGGCGCGCGCGATGCTGGCCGGGCCACCCACCGCTCGCAGCCTGGCGGCGCGGCTGCAGGCCTGCCTGGGGCGGCGCAGCGGCTGGACCGTGGAGCTGGCCGAGCGCTGCGCACGCTGGCCCGCAGACCACTGGTGGCGCCTCACGCCACGCAGCCTGGGCCGCTGGATCGAAGCGGACGGCGGCTACCAGGCCGCCTGGGACGCACACCCCCGCCCGAGCGTGCGCCACTACATCCAGCGCCCGCGCACCACGCTGCCACCTCCGCCGCTGGGCCTGGACCATCTCACGCTGCCGCATTGGCCCCACGCCGGCGCGCTGGCCGATGGCCTGGGCATCACCCCCGCCGGCCTGTGGCGCCTGACACGCCCCGCGGCCTGGCAACGCCGCGATGCCGGCAGCCGGCAGCACCATCACTTCCAGTTGCTGCCCAAGCGCAGCGGCGGCTTTCGCCTGCTCGAAGTGCCCGCGCCCCGCCTGATGGCGCTGCAGCGGCGCCTGCTCGAAGAGCTGCTGGTGCTGCTGCCGCCGCACGAGGCCGCCTGCGGCTTCGTGCGCGGCCGCTCGGTGCGCGAACACGCCGCGGCGCACGCCGGCCAGCCGGTGCTGCTGAAGTTCGACCTGCAGGACTTCTTCGCTTCGGTGCGCGCCAGCCGCGTGCACGCGATCTTCACCACGCTGGGTTACGGCGAAGAGGTGGCGCGCCAACTCACCGCGCTGTGCACGGTGGCCACACCCGAGCCGGTGCTGGCGCGCCTGCGCCGAAGCGGCAGCCTCAGCTGGCAGCAGGCGCAGCGTCACCGCGACGCCCACCTGGCGCAGGGCGCGCCCACCTCGCCGGCGCTGGCCAACCTGTGTGCCTTCCATCTCGACCTGCGGCTCGACGGCCTGGCGCAGACACTCGGCGCGCGCTACACGCGCTATGCCGACGACATCGTGCTGTCGGGCCCACCCGCCCTGCGCGCCGCCGCGGCCCGCGTGGAGGCCTGGGTGGGCCGCATCGCCGCCGACGAAGGCTTCGCGCTCAACCATCGCAAGACGCGCATCGCCGCGGCCTCGCGCCGCCAGCAGGTGTGCGGCGTGGTGGTGAACCACCACCCCAACCTGCCGCGCGAGGCCTACGACCTGCTGAAGGCGCAACTGCACCACTGCGTGCGCGACGGCCCGGCCAGCGCCAACCGCGCAGGCCATCCGGCCTGGCGCGAACACCTGCGCGGCCGCGTGGCCTGGGCCGCGCAGCTGAACCCGGCCCGGGCCGCGCGGCTGCAGCGCCTGTTCGAGCAGATCCGCTGGGCTGGCTGAGACGCCGGCCGTCGCCTGGACTTTGTGCGGGGATGCACGGGCCTGCGGGTGGCGCTGGCGCGACGCCTGCACCGCTGCAGGTGATGAAGACGCCACACTTGTTGTCCTAGGGGGGTGGGGATGAGGCCGCCCGCGCCGCGGGCGCGGCGGGCCGGCCCGACAATCCGTCGCATCTCTTTCGATGCGGCGACAGGCCGGTTCCGTCTGCGGTGCCCGACATGACCAGAACAGTCCCCGACACCCTCACGCCCACCGCCCACCGCAGCCTCAGGCTGGCCCTGCTGCCTGCCGCCACGCTGCTGCTGGCCACCGGGGCCCAGGCACAAAGCCCCAACTGCGACCAGCTGCGGCAGCGGCTGTCGCAGGGCATCGAGGCCGGCGGCGTGCGCGGCTACGCCCTCGACATCCTGCCGGCCAAAGCGCCGGCGCCCAGCGGTGGCAAGGTCATCGGCACCTGCGATGGCGGGGCCTACAAGGCGGTCTACCGGCGCTTCGGCGGCCCTGCGCCGGCCGAAGCCGTGCCACCGGGCGCTGCGGCACCGGCGCCGACGCCGACGCCGGCACCATCGCCCGCGCCTGCCCCGACGCCGGTGGCCATGAAGCCTGCTCCCAAGCCAGAGCCGGAACGGCTCCCGGCTCCGCCGCCGCCCGCTCCACCGCCGCCAGCCGCAAAGGCACCGGAGCCTGCGCCGCCGCCGGTGCCGGCCCCTGAACCCGCCCCGGCCCCAGTCCCGGCCGCCGTGGTGGTGGCCGTGGCCGAACCGCCGCCGGCCAGCGCGCCCACCAGCAGCGCCAGCCCGGCCGAGCCCGCCGCATCGCAGCCCGAGGCCGAGGCCGGCGCCAACTGGAGCTGGCTCTGGGCCCTGCTGCTGCTGCCGCCGGTCTTCTGGTTCTGGTCCTGGGCCAACCACCGCCGGCAGTACGACGCCGCCGGCCTGCCGCGCGGCCCGCGGCTGTAGCTTCAGCCCAGCAGCGCGCGGTGCTGCAAGAGCGCCTGCTGCACCAGCGGCAGCAGGTCGGCGCCGGCCGGCGTGTCGGCATGTGCCAGCAGCGCGCGCCGCATGCGCGGCTCCCAGAACTTCCTGATGTGCTCGGCCACGCCGGCCGTGGCCTCGGCTTCGTCGGGCATGGCCTGGAAGAACTGGCCGATGCGGTTGGCCATGTGCACGAGGTTGTGGATGTCCATGCTTTCAGCCCGCCATGCCAAAACGTTCGGGGAAGGTGTAGGCCACGCAGTCGTCGCCGCGCACGAAACCGGCCAGGGCCAGCTTGCAGGTGATCGCGGTGTCGACGGCCAGCGCGGTGGGCGCCGAGACCGCCGCCAGCACGCCGGCACCCGCCATCGCGGCCTTCTGCACCATCTCGAAGCTGGCGCGGCTGGTGATGGCGATGAAGCCTTGTGACGCGTCC
Source organism: uncultured Rubrivivax sp. (assembly GCA_964423075.1). GTDB lineage: Bacteria > Pseudomonadota > Gammaproteobacteria > Burkholderiales > Burkholderiaceae_C > Rubrivivax. The sequence continues at coordinate 33,523 of CAYREA010000005.1, forward strand.
TGCCCGGCACGCACCAGGGCGCCGACCAGCTTGTCCAGCGCGTTGTGGCGGCCCACGTCCTCGCGCAGCAGCCGCACGTCACCTTGCAAGTCGCACCAGGCGGCCGCATGGGTGGCGCCGGTGAGTTGCTGGCGCGCCTGCAGCTGGCGCAGTTCGCGCTGCGCACGCGCCAGCGCGGCGGCCGGCACGTGCACCGCCGGCGCCTGCGGCAGCGGCTGCCGCACCTGCGCCAGGCTGTCGGTGCCGCACAGGCCGCAGCCGGTGCGGCCGGCCATGCTGCGGCGGCGCTCCTTGAGGCGCATCGCGCAGGCGCTGGCCACGTCCAGGTGCAGCTCGATGCCCTCGCAGGCTTGCACGATGTCCACGCCGTACAGCTCGTGCGGCGCGCGGAACCAGCCTTCGGTCAAACCGAAGCCGAGCGCAAAGTCTTCCAGGTCGGCAGGGCTGGCCATCATCACGGCCTGGCTGATACCGTTGCACACCAGCGCAACGGGCACTTCTTCGGCCAGCCAGTCGGGGCCTTGCGAGACGCTGCCTGCGCGCAGGCCATGCACCTGCGCCAGGCGCACGCCGGCGGGCACCAGTTCGGCGTCGTGCGGCTTCATTGGGCCGCCACCTCGCCCGCTTCGGCCAAGAGGCGCAGCTGCTCGCGGTTGAAGACTTCGTACTGCTGCTGCCAGGCACTGGGCTGCATCACCTTGCTCACCTGCACCGCCGTCACCTTGTACTCGGGGCAGTTGGTGGCCCAGTCGCTGCTGTCGGTGGTGATGACGTTGGCACCCGACTCGGGGAAGTGGAAGGTGGTGTAGACCACACCCGGCTGCATGCGCTCGGTCACCACCGCGCGCAGCACGGTCTCGCCGGCGCGGCTGCTGATGCCCACCCAGTCGCCATCCGCTACCCCGCGCTCCTGCGCGTCGTGCGGGTGCAGCTCCAGCCGGTCTTCGCTGTGCCACTGGTTGTTGGGCGTGCGGCGCGTCTGCGCGCCCACGTTGTACTGCGACAGGATGCGGCCCGTGGTCAGCAGCAGCGGGAACTTGCGCGTCACCTTCTCGTCGGTGGCCACGTACTGGGTGATGAAGAAGCGCCCCTTGCCGCGCATGAAGCCCTGGGTGTGCATGGTCGCCATGCCGGCTTCGTCGGTGCCCTCGTTGCAGGGCCACTGCAGGCTGGTGTGGCGGTCGATCTTCTCGTAGCTCACACCCGCGAAGCTGGGCGTGAGTGCGGCGATCTCCTGCATCACCTGCTCGGGATGCGTGTAGTTCATCGGGTAGCCCAGGGCGTTCGACAGCTGCACCGTCACCTGCCAGTCGGCCAGGCCGGCCAGCGGCGGCATGGCCTGGCGCACACGGCTGATGCGGCGCTCGGCGTTGGTGAAGGTGCCGTCCTTCTCGAGGAAGCTGCTGCCGGGCAGGAAGACGTGCGCGTACTTGGCGGTCTCGTTGAGAAAGATGTCCTGCACCACGATGCATTCCATCGCCTCCAGCGCCGCGGCCACGTGCTGCGTGTCGGGGTCGCTCTGCACGATGTCCTCGCCCTGGCAGTACAGGCCCTTGAAGCTGCCGGCGATGGCCGCGTCGAACATGTTCGGGATGCGCAGGCCGGGCTCGGGGCTGATCGTCACGCCCCAGGCGCCTTCGAACAGGCTCCGCGTGGTGCTGTCGCTGACGTGCCGGTAACCCGGCAGCTCGTGCGGGAAGCTGCCCATGTCGCAGCTGCCCTGCACGTTGTTCTGGCCGCGCAGCGGGTTCACGCCGACACCTTCGCGCCCCACCATGCCGCAGGCCATCGCCAGGTTGGCGATGCCCATGACCATGGTCGAACCCTGTGCGTGTTCGGTAACGCCCAGGCCGTAGTAGATGGCCGAATTGGGACCGGCGGCGAAGAGGCGTGCGGCCTGGCGCAGGTCGGACGCCGGCACGCGCGTCTCGGCTTCGAAGGCCTCGGGCGAGTTCTCGGGGCGCGACACGAAATCGCGCCACTGCTGGAAGCTCCTGTCCTCGCAGCGTTCGGCCACGTAGGCGGCGTTGAGCAGGCCTTCGGTGACGATGACATGCGCCATCGCGGTGATCACCGCCACGTTGGTGCCCGGGCGCAGCGCCAGGTGCACCTCGGCCTTGACGTGCGGCGAGTCCACCAGATCGATGCGGCGCGGGTCGACCACGATCAGCTTCGCGCCTTCGCGCAGGCGCCGCTTCATGCGCGAGGCGAACACCGGGTGCGCGTCGCTCGGGTTGGCGCCGATGACCATGATCACGTCGGCCTGCTCCACGCTCTTGAAGGTCTGCGTGCCGGCCGAGGTGCCGAAGGTCTGGCCCAGGCCGTAGCCGGTGGGTGAATGGCACACGCGCGCGCAGGTGTCGACGTTGTTGGTGCCGAAGGCCGCGCGCACCAGCTTCTGCACCAGGTAGGTCTCTTCGTTGGTGCAACGGCTGCTGGTGATGCCGCCGATCGAGTCCTTGCCGTGTTTGGCCTGGATGCGCTTGAACTCGGAGGCGGCGTGGTTGATCGCGACCTCCCAGCTCACCTCCTGCCAGGGGTCGTTGATGCTGGCGCGGATCATCGGCTTGGTGATGCGGTCGGCATGCGTGGCGTATCCCCAGGCGAAGCGGCCCTTGACGCAGCTGTGGCCTTCGTTGGCCTTGCCGTCCTTCCAGGGCACCATGCGCACCACCTGGTTGCCCTTCATCTCGGCCTTGAAGCCGCAGCCCACGCCGCAGTAGGCGCAGGTGGTGATGAGGCTGTGTTCGCCCTGGCCGAGCTCGATGACGCTTTTTTCCTGCAGCGTGGCGGTGGGGCAGGCTTCGACGCAGGCGCCGCAGCTGACGCATTCGCTGTCCATGAAAGGCTGGTCCTGCCCCGGCGACACGCGGCTGCCAAAGCCGCGGCCGCTGATGGTGAGCGCGAAGGTGCCTTGTGTCTCTTCGCAGGCGCGCACGCAGCGGTTGCAGACGATGCACTTGCTGGCGTCGTAGGTGAAGTAGGGGTTGGACTCGTCCTTCTTCGATTCGGTGTGGTGCGCGCCCGCCGCGGCGCCCACGCCGTAGCGCACGTTGCGCAGGCCGGTGACGCCCGCCATGTCCTGCAACTCGCAGTTGCCGTTGGCGCTGCAGGTCAGGCAGTCGAGCGGGTGGTCGCTGATGTACAGCTCCATCACGCCCTTGCGCAGCTGCTGCAGCTTGGGGCTTTGCGTGCGCACCACCATGCCGGCCTCGGCGGGCGTGGTGCACGAAGCGGGGTAACCGCGCCGGCCTTCGATTTCCACCAGGCACAGGCGGCAGGAACCGAAGGGCTCCAGGCTGTCGGTGGCGCAGAGCTTGGGCACGCGCACGCCGGCGTCCACCGCGGCGCGCATCAGCGAGGTGCCCTTGGGCACGCTGACCGCCTGGCCGTCGATGCTGAGCGTAACGGTCTCGGTGGACTCACGCGCCGGCGTGCCATGGTCGATTTCGAGCTTCAGGTGCTGCAACATGATCAGGCCGCCTTCTGGTCGGGCTCGGCGATGCCGAAGTCTTCGGGGTAGTGGTTCAAGGCGGACAGCACCGGGAAGGGCGTCATGCCGCCCATCGCGCACAGGCTGCCGTTCACCATGGTGTCGCACAGGTCGCGCAGCAGGATCACCTGCTGGGCGCGGTTCTGGTTCTGCACGATGCGGTCGATGACTTCGACGCCACGCGTGCTGCCGATGCGGCAGGGCGTGCACTTGCCGCAGCTTTCGATGGCGCAGAACTCCATCGCGTAGCGCGCCAGCTGCGCCATGTCGGCCGTGTCGTCGTGCACCACGATGCCGCCGTGGCCCAGCACCGCGCCGACGGCGGTGTAGGCCTCGTAGTCGAGCGGGATGTCCCACTGCGACTCGGGCACGTAGGTGCCGAGAGGCCCGCCCACCTGCACGGCCTTCACGGGCCGGCCGCTGCGCGTGCCGCCGCCGAAGTCGAACAGCAGTTCGCGCAGCGTCAGGCCGAAGGCCTTCTCGACCAGGCCACCCCGCTTCACGTTGCCGGCCAGCTGGAAGGGCAGCGTGCCGCGCGAGCGCCCCATGCCGTAGTCCTTGTAGAAGGCCGCACCCCGCGCCAGGATCAGCGGCACGCTGGCCAGGCTGATGACGTTGTGGATCAGCGTGGGCTGGCCGAACAGGCCGGTGATGGCCGGCAGCGGCGGCTTGGCGCGCACAATGCCGCGCTTGCCTTCCAGGCTCTCGAGCAGCGCCGTTTCTTCGCCGCAGACATAACTGCCGGCGGCCATGCGCACGTGCAGGTGGAAGGCTTTGCCGCTGCCCAGCACGTCGACGCCCAGGTAGCCGCCCGCCGTGGCGCGGGTGACGGCCTCTTGCAGCACCGCCACCGCGTGCGGGTACTCGCTGCGCACGTAGATGGTGCCCTGCGTGGCACCGAGCGCCAGGCCGGCGATGGCCATGCCCTCGATCAGCATGTAGGGGTCGCCCTCCATCGTCATGCGGTCGCTGAAGGTGCCGCTGTCGCCTTCGTCGGCGTTGCAGACGATGTACTTCTGCGGCGCCGGCGTGTTCAGCACGGTGCGCCACTTGATGCCGGCCGGGAAAGCCGCGCCGCCGCGGCCGCGCAGTCCGGAGTCGAGCACCTGCTGCACGATGGCGGCGCCGTCCAGGCGCAGCGCCTGCTGCAGGCCGAGCCAGCCTTCGTGGGCGGCGTAGTCTTCCAGCGACAGCGGGTCGGTGAGGCCCATGCGTTGGAAGGTCAGCCGCTCCTGCTTGGCCAGGTACGGAATGGCTTCGGTAGGCCCCAGGCACAACGGGTGCGCCTGGCCGTTCAGCAGGCCGGCGTCGAGCAGGCTGGGTACGTCTTCTGGCATCACCGGGCCGTAGGCGACGCGGCCGGCGGGCGTTTCGACCTCGACCAGGGTCTCCAGCCAGAAAAGGCCGCGCGAGCCGTTGCGAACGATGAGCACCTGCAACCCGCGGCGCGTGATCTCGGCCTGCAACGCGGCGGCCACCTCGTCGGCGCCGACGGCCAGCGCGGCCGAGTCACGAGGCACATAGAGCTTCATGCCATGCCCCCCAGCAGCCGGCCCAGGCGCTCGGAGGTCACACGTCCGTGCAGCCGGTCGTCGATCTGCAGCGCCGGCGACGAGGCGCACAGCCCCAGGCAGAACACCGGCTCCAGCGTCACCGCGCCATCGGCGCGGGTCTCGTGCGTCTTGCAGCCCAGCAGCGCTTCGGCCTGGGCCAGCAGTTCGTCGGCGCCGCAGGCCTTGCAGGCCTCGGCGCGGCACACCTGCACCACGTGGCGGCCGGCGGGCAGGCTGCGAAAGTGGTGGTAATAGGTGATGACGCCGTGGACTTCGGCACGCGACAGGTTCAGGCCGGCGGCGATGTCGGGCACCACGTCAGGCGGGATGTGGCCCAGCTCGTGCTGGACCGCGTGCAGCAGGGGCAGCAGCGCACCGGGCATGTCGCGGTGCTGTTGAACCAGTGCGCGCACCTGGGCGCGGTGGGGCGGCAGTGCGGGGGAGATGGGGATGCTGCGCATCGAGGCTCCGGCAGATCGAGCCGCGTGGGCCCAGGAAGAAAAGTGCGCGGATCATGGACACTGCACCCCGGCTCATCAATATGAGCCGGGCCCAGCACTTCATGTGCAACGCATCTCCTATGCAGTGCATCTCCTAAGCGTCGACCCTGATGGAACGTGTCTCGATCAAGCCCCTGTGGACCATCCAGGAACCGGGTGGCGCCGCGCTGCCGCCGCGTGTCGTCGAACTGCTGGTGCAGGTGCACGCACACGGCAGCCTGCTGGAAGCCAGCAAGCAGCTGGGCCTGTCGTACCGCCACGCCTGGGACCTGGTGCGCCAGGGTGAGGCCCACTTCAAGGCGCCGCTGCTGCACATGGAACGCGGCAAGGGCAGCACGCTGTCGGCCCTGGGCAAGAAGCTGGTGTGGGCCGACCACCGCATCGCCGCGCGCCTGAAGCCGGTGCTGGACTCGCTGGCCAGCGAGCTGGCGGCCGAAATCGACCAGGTGGTGCGCCGCGAAAGCGCCGTGCTGCGCATCCACGCCAGCCACGGCTTTGCCATCGAGAAGCTGATCGAGTCGCTGATCACGCGCGGCCTGCGCGTGGAGCACCGCTACGACAGCAGCACCGCCGCCGCCGCCGCGCTGCACGACGGCGCCTGCGACGCCGCGGCCTTCCACATTCCGCTGGGCCCGGCCATGCCCGCGGTGCTGGCGCACTACCGCCGCTGGCTCGACGGCGAAGACCTGCAGCTGATCGACATCGCCACGCGGCGCCAGGGCCTGATCGTGGCCGCGGGCAATCCGAAGAAGGTCTACGAACTGGCCGACCTGGCACGGGCCGACGTGCGCTTCATCAACCGCCAGGCCGGCTCGGGCACAAGGCTGCTGCTCGAAGCCTTGATGGAGCAGGCCGGCATCGCGCCGCAGCGCATTGCCGGCTTCGAGCAGGGCGAGTTCACGCATGCGGCGGTGGCCGCCTACGTCGCCAGCGGCATGGCCGACGTGGGCTTCGGGCTGGAGACGCCGGCGCGCCAGTTCAAGCTCGACTTCCTGCCGCTGGCCAGCGAACGCTACTTCCTGCTGTGCCGCGCCGCGGCGCTGGAAACACCGGCGCTGCAGCAGCTGCTGGCCGCGCTGCGTGACCCGGCTTTCAACGCCGCGGTGGATGCGCTGCCGGGTTATCGCGCGGTGGACGCAGGCCGCGTCACGCCCTTGCGCCTGGCCTTCGGCTGAGGCGGCTGCCGCTGGGCGTGCAGCGCCAGAGACAGCATCTCCATCACGTGCGCGGGTGCGCCCGCAGCCACCGTGGGCGCCAGCTCGAGATGGCCGATGACGGGGCTGTGCGTGATCGAGGCCAGCCCGTGCAGGCTTGACCAGATGAACAGCGCGTCCAGGTCGACGCGGCGCCGTTGCGCCGCGCCGGCGCCATGCATGCGCCGCAGCGCGCCGCGCAGGATGTCGAAGGCGTGCAGCGCGTCGCGCACCAGCTCCGGGTGCGCCGCCGGCTCGGGCCAGGGGGTGCCGAACATCAGCCGGTACTCGAGCGGGTGCTCGGCCGCATGCTGCAGGTAGCGGCGGCCCAGCGCGGCCAGGTCCTGCTCGGGCTCGGGGGCGGACACGCGCTCGTCCAGCCAGCGCGCAAAGGCCTCGAAGCAGCGGCGGATGACCTCGGCCAGCAGGTGGTCGCGGCTGGCGTAGTGCTTGTAGGGCGCCTGGTGCGACACACCCAGGCGCCGCGCCACGTCGCGCAGGCTCAGCTGTTCGACACCGCGCTCGACGATGACCTCGTGCGCCGCCCGCACGCAGGCTTCCTTCAGGTCGACGGGCTCTTCGGTCTTCTTCCTGGGCATGTCCGGCGTCGGGCTGCGGCTGGGTTCGCGGATGCTAACGGGCAGCCGCGCCGCGGCTCGCCGCATGGGTTGACAGTGTCAACTTGTCTTTGAAAGAATGGTAGACACCGTCAACTCCGGAGCCCGGCCCATGGCCTTGGAACCGCAGCCCTCAGGATGTCCGCCATCGACCGGGCGCCGCAGCCTGCTGGCCGCCGCACTGGCCCTGCCGGCCTGCGCCGCCTTCGACTACCGCGCGCCCGACGCACCCCAGGCGCGCGCCGAGGTGCCACCCCTGCAGCCGGCGCCGCGCCTGGCGGTGGTGCTGGGCAGCGGCGGGCCGCGCGGCTACGCCCACATCGGCGTGCTGCGCGTGCTGGAGGAAGCCGGCATCCTGCCTGACCTGGCGGTGGGCAGCAGCGTGGGTGCGCTGCTCGCGGTGTTCTGGGCCGGCGGGCTGGACGCGGCGGCGCTGGACACGCTGTCGCAACAGGGCGGGCCGCTGACCCTGTTCGATCTGAACCCCTTTGCCGACCGCGGCTGGATCCGCGGCCAGAAGCTGCAGGACTACGTCAACCGCGGCCTCGGCGGCCGCACGCTCGAGCAGTTGCCGCGGCGCGCCATCGTCGTGGCCACAAGGCGCCAGGACAAGGCGCCGCGCTTCTTCGCCAGCGGCAACCCGGGCGTGGCGGTGCGCGCATCCAGCGCCATGCCCGGCATCATCTCGCCCGTGGGCATCGCCGGCGTGGAGTACGAGGACGGCGACGAATCGCTGCCGCTGGCCGTGGGTGCGGCGCGCGCCGCCGGCGCGGCCTTCGTGATCGCCGTGGATGTGTCGGCGCGCGCCGGCAGCACGCCGCCCGACGCGTCTGCGGCGCTGCGCCTGCGCGACCAGCGCCGCCGCGCCCGCATCGAACCCGAGGTGGCACGCGCTGACTTCCTCATCCACCCCGACCTGCCCTACGCCGCCAGCCCGCTGCGCAGCTACTTCGTCGCTGCGCGCGCGGCCGGCGAAGCCGAGGCTCGGGTGCGCCTGCCCGCGCTGCGAGAGCGCCTTGCGGCCGGCGGCCTGCCGGGCGCGTGAAGACCGGCGGCGCCGACCGTCACGCAGTCTTGCGAATGGCCGCCACCTCGGCCCGAGAAAGGCCCAGGGCGCGCAGGAAGGCGGCGTGCTGCGCCGGATCAGCCGCCTCGAAATCGGCATGCCAGCGCCGCATGTCGGCATCGTTGAAACCGGCTCGGCGCAGCAGCGCGACCCAGGCCGCCTTGTTGGCCACCTTCTGGCCTTCGCGAAAGGCCGTGCTGGCCAGCAGGCGCGCCAGCAGTTGCTGCTGCGCACGCAGGCTCTCCACTTCATCGCTCAGCGCCAGCAGGCGCCGTTCCAGCAGCGCGGCCGCGCCTGGCCCCGATGCCGGCGCGTCCAGCAAGGCGGCAATGGCCGCCAGCGGCAGCCCTGCGTCGCGGTAGCGGCGGATGGTGCGCACACGTTCGACGTCGGCCTGGCCGTACAGGCGATAGCCGGCTGCGCTGCGCGCCGCCGGCCGCAGCAGGCCCAGCGCCTCATAGTGCAACAGCGAGCCGCGCGCCAGGTCCACGGCCCGCGCCAGCTGGCCGATGCTCAAGGGCTTCATCGATCGGGCAGCGCCTGCAGGTCGGGTGCGACGAAGTGCAGCCTGGCCTCGGGTGAGTCCAGCAGGGCCGGGGAGTAGTGCCGTGCCAGCAGCGCCCGCGCATCGCGCAGCAGCAGTGGCTGTTGCTGCAGGAAATCTCTCCAGCCCAGCGTGCAATCCGCGGCGCCGGCCTGCGCCATCAGGCGAACCAGCGCTTCGGTGCGCGTGCGGTGGAACTTGTCGGCGGCACCCAGCGCGGCCGCCAGGCGCTGGATGCCGCCGCAGGCCTGCTCGACCGCTGCGTCCAGCGGCAGCCGCTGCAGCAGCAGCCAGGCCGCACGCAGGTGGCCACGGTGGTTGAAGTCCGCCTTGTCCAGGCGCGCGGCCAGGAAGTCGGCCAGGAAGGCGGGATCGGTCTGTTCGACGGCGAGGTTCATGGTCGCGGCTCGGAGGCAGTGGCAAGGCGCCGCAGTCTCAGGCTGTCGACCGTCGTCAGGTCAAGCGCCGGCTTCCAGGTGGTCACAGGCCAGGTGCGCGAGTGTTCGCACGCCGGTCGCCAGCGCACGTTCGTCGGCCACGAAGCGTGGCGAATGGTTGGGCGCGGCCTGGCCCGGTTCGGTGCCCGGCGGCACCACGCCCAGGAAGACGAAGAGCCCGGGCACCACACGCTGGAAGAAGCTGAAGTCTTCGGCACCGGTGATCTTGCCGATGTCGTGCAGCTGGCCCGGCCCGGCCACGCGTTCCAGCGTGGGGCGCATCTTCGCGGTGAGTTCGGGGTGGTTCACCGTCACCGGGTAGTTCTTGCGGATGCACACCTCGCAGCCGGCGCGCGAGCCGCGCGCCACCGATTCGGCCAGCGTCGTCACGCGCTCGTGGATGTCGTCGCGCATGGCTTCGTCGAAGCTGCGGATGGTGCCGCGCATCTCCACCGAATCGGGAATGATGTTCTCGCGCACGCCGCCACGGATGGTGCCGATGGTCACCACCGCCGGCTCCTGGCTGATGTCCACGCCGCGGCTGACGATGGTCTGCAGGCCCAGCACCACCTGTGCGGCGGTGACGATGGGGTCCACGCCCAGCCAGGGTGCCGCGCCGTGGGTCTGGCGGCCCTTGACGGTGATCTTCAGGGTGTCGGAACTGGCCATCGTCGGCCCCGAACGCAGGCCGATCACGTTCAAGGGCAGGCGCGAGGTGACGTGCAGGCCGAAGATGGCGCGCGGCACGGGCTTCTCGAGCGCACCCTCGGCGATCATCATCTTCGCGCCGCCGTCCTCGCCGTCGGGCGGCAGCTCTTCCGCCGGCTGGAAGATGAACTTCACGCTGCCACGCAGCTGCGCACGCAGCCCGGCCAGCACCGAGGCCACGCCCATCAGGATGGCGACGTGGCAGTCGTGGCCGCAGGCGTGCATCACGCCGACTTCTTCGCCGTTCCAGGTGGTGCGGGCCTTCGAGGCGAAGGGCAGGTCCACCTCTTCGGTGACGGGCAAGGCGTCCATGTCGGCGCGCAGCGCCACCACCGGGCCGGGCAGCGCACCCTTCAGCAGGCCCACCACGCCGGTGTGGGCGACGGCGGTGCGCACCTCGTCGAAACCCAGGGCGCGCAGGTGCTGGGCCACGATGCCGGCGGTGCGGAACTCGCGGTTGCCCAGCTCGGGGTGCTGGTGCAGGTCGCGCCGCCAGGTGATGAGCTGGGCCTCGATGGCCGCCGCGGCGGCGTCGATCTGCGCGGCCAGGCTGCTGGCGGCGGCGGCGGTTTGTGGCATGGCGCTGACGCTAGCACGGCCGGCGGCACAATCACCCGCATGAACCCGAACGCCACGCGCCTGGCAGCCTTGCTGATCCGCAACTTCAACGAGGTGCCGCTGAACACCGAGAGCCGCGCGCCGCTGTACGAGGGCCAGGGCGCACGCCTGGCGCGCGGCACGGCGGCGAAGAAGCTCGGCGCCAGCATCGACATCGTGCCGCCCGGCAAGCGCAGCTGCCCCTACCACCTGCACCACGCGCAGGAAGAGATGTTCATCGTCCTGGAAGGCAGTGGCACGCTGCGCGTGGCCGGCGAAATGCTGCCCATCCGCGCCGGCGACGTGATGTTCATCCCGCCTGGCCCTGAGTACCCGCACCAGATCATCAACACCTCCGACGCGCCGCTGAAGTACCTGTCGGTCAGCACGCGCGACTATCCCGAGATCTGCGAATACCCCGACTCGGGCAAGTTCCTGGCGATGGCACCCGATGGCGACGCGCGCGGCTTCGACGCCATCCAGCGCAAGGACAACACGCTGGACTACTGGGACGGCGAGCCTTGAACCCGGGCGTTCTCGAAGCGCGCGCCCTGAGTTGCCGGCGCGGCCGTCGGCTGCTGTTCGAGGGCCTGGACATCCGCCTGGAACCCGGCAGCGTGACCTGGCTGCGCGGCACCAACGGCAGCGGCAAGACCAGCCTGATGCGCATCCTGGCCGGGCTGTCGGCGCCGGCCGAAGGGCAGGTGCTGTGGAACGGTGAGCCGCTGCGCCACGGTGCCAACGAGGCGCGCCGTGCGCTGCTGTACATCGGCCACAGCAACGCGCTGAAGGACGACCTCACGCTGCTGGAGGCGCTGGCCTTCCTGGGCCAGCTCGGTGGCCTGGCGTCACCCGTCGAGCAGGCCCAGAAGGCGCTGGCCGCGCTGAACCTCACGCCGCAGCGCAACCTGGCGGTGCGCACCCTCTCGCAAGGCCAGCGCCGGCGCGGCGCGCTGGCGCGGCTGGCGCTGGACGAGCTGCCGCGCACCTGGATCCTGGACGAACCCTACGACTCGCTGGACACCGCCAGCACGCAGACCCTGTCGGCCCTGATTTCCGCCCACGCGGCGCGCGGCGGCGCGGTGCTGCTCACCAGCCACCAGGCGGTGCCGCTGCCGGGGCTGCGCGAGTACGACCTGCAGGCCCGACCGGCCCTTTGACCGCGCGCAAGACGGACTTAAGCAGCGGCTGCCTAAAATCGCCGCGCCTATGAAGCACTTGCTCCTTGCGGCAACGCAGTGAACCGCATGAACTCGGTGCTGCTGGCCACCACCCAACGCGACCTGCTGCTCGCGCGCCGCCGGCGTGTCGAAGCCCTGTTGCCGCTGGGGTTCTTCATCGTCGCCGCCGGCCTGTTCCCGCTGGGCGTGGGGCCCGAGGCGCAGATGCTGCGCCAGATCGCCCCCGGCATCGTGTGGGTGTGTGCCTTGCTGGCGGCCATGCTCTCGGTGACGCAGATGTTCGCCTCCGACCACAGCGACGGTTCACTTGAGCAGATGCTGCTGGCGCCGCAGCCGCTGGTGCTGCTGGTGGCCGGCAAGGTGTTCGCGCACTGGCTCACCACCGGCCTGCCGCTGGTGCTGGCGGCGCCGCTGCTGGGGGTGCTGTTCGACATGAGCGGGCCGGCCATCGTCGCGCTGGTGGGCACGCTGCTGGTGGGCACGCCGGTGCTCAGCATGCTGGGCGCGGTGGGCGCCGCGCTGACGCTCGGCCTGCGCAGCGGCGGGGCTCTCGTGTTTCTGCTGGTGCTGCCGCTGACGATACCGACGCTGATCTTCGGCACCGGCGCCGTGGGCGCCACCGAAAGCGGCCTCTCGGCCAACGCCCACTTCTCGCTGCTGGGCGCCCTGCTCATCTTCACCGCGCTGGGTGCACCGCTGGCCACCGCCGCGGCCCTGCGCATCTCGCTGGATTGAAGCCTTGAACGAAGCCAAGCTCCGCTGGACCCGCTTTGCCGCCCCCTCGCGCTTCTACGCGTTCGCCGGGCGCCTGATTCCCTGGTGCTGGGCGGTGGCGCTGCTGCTGGGCGGCGCGGCGCTGTGGATCGGCTTTGCCATCGCCCCCACCGACTTCCAGCAGGGCGACGCCTACCGCATCATCTTCATCCACGTGCCCGCGGCCTGGATGGCCATGCTCATCTACCTGGTCATGGCCTTCTGGGCCGCCGTGGGCTGGATGATGAACACGCGCATGGCCTCGATGTACGCACGCGCACTGGCCCCCACTGGCGCGCTGATGACCTTCATCGCCCTGTGGACGGGCGCGCTGTGGGGCAAGCCCACCTGGGGCACCTGGTGGGTGTGGGACGCGCGGCTCACGTCCTTCTTCATCCTGCTGCTGCTGTACATCGGTTACATCGCCCTCACCGAAGCCATCGATGATGTGCGCCGGGCCGCCAACGCCGGCGCGCTGCTGGCGCTGGTGGGTGCCGTCAACGTGCCCATCATCTACTTCTCGGTGCGTTGGTGGAACACACTGCACCAGGGCGCCACCATCAGCATGACGGCGGCACCGAAGATGGCTTCCACGATGCTCACCGCGATGCTGCTGATGACCTTCAGCTTCTGGGCCTACAGTTTTGCGGTGGCGCTGACGCGGGCGCGCGCCATCGTGCTGGAGCAGGAATCCGATACCGAATGGGTGCGCGCGCTGCCGCAGCGCGCGTGAAGGACATGAGCATGCAGTGGAAATCGTTCGAAGATTTCATCCACATGGGCGGCTACGGCCTGTACGTGTGGGGTTCGTATGTCGTGACGCTTGCGGTGATGCTGGCCGAGAGCCACCTTGCCGCCCGACGCCGGCGCCGCGCGCTGGCTGACATTGCCGAAGGAGGCACCGCATGAAACCCCGTCACAAGAAGGCCGCCATCATCGTGGGCGTGCTGGCCGCCGTGGGCGTGGCCACCGCCCTGGTGCTCAACGCCTTCAACAGCAACCTGGTGTTCTTCTACACGCCCACGCAGATCGCCGCCAAGGAAGCGCCCACCGGGCGCACCTTCCGCGTCGGCGGCATGGTCGAGAGCGGCACCGTCAAGCGTGAAGGTGTGACGGTGCGCTTCATGGTCACCGACACCGCCAAGACGGTGCCGGTGAAGTACGACGGCGTGCTGCCCGACCTGTTCAAGGAAGGCAAGGGCGTGGTGGCGCAGGGCCAGCTGGGGCCTGACGGCGTGTTCGTCGCGCGCGAGGTGCTGGCCAAGCACGACGAGAACTACATGCCGCCCGAGGCCGCCGATGCGCTGCAGAAGGCCGAGCAGGTGCGCAAGCACATGGACAAGGCGGCCCAGGGCACCGCGGAGATGGCCAAGTGATCCCCGAGCTGGGCCACCTCATCCTCTACTTCGCGCTCGGCGTGTCGCTGGTGCAGGGCGTGCTGCCGCTGGTGGGCGCGCACCGCGAACGCCGCGACTGGATGCTGCTGGCGCGGCCGCTGTCGCACGCGCAGGGCCTGCTGGTGATCGGCGCCTTCGTGCTGCTGACTGCCAGCTTCGTGCGCAACGACTTCTCGGTGCTGTACGTCGCTTCCAACTCCAACTCGGCGCTGCCGATCTTCTACCGCGTGGCCGCGGTGTGGGGCGGGCATGAAGGCTCGCTGCTGCTGTGGGTGCTGATGCTCAGCCTGTGGACCATGGCCGTGGCGCGCTTCAGCCACAAGCTGCCGCTGCCCTTCGCGGCGCGCATCCTGGGCGTGATGGGCCTGGTGGCCGTGGGCTTCCTGCTCTTCATGCTGATGACCAGCAACCCGTTCGACCGCCTGCTGCCCGCCGCCGCCGACGGCCGCGACCTGAACCCGCTGCTGCAGGACCCGGGCATGGTGATCCACCCGCCCATGCTGTACATGGGTTATGTCGGCTTTTCGGTGGCCTTCGCCTTTGCCATCGCGGCGCTGCTGGGTGGCAACCTCGACAACGCCTGGGCGCGCTGGACGCGCCCCTGGACCACCGCGGCCTGGATCTTCCTCACCTTCGGCATCGGCCTCGGTAGCTGGTGGGCCTACAACGAACTCGGCTGGGGCGGCTGGTGGTTCTGGGATCCGGTTGAAAACGCCAGCTTCATGCCCTGGCTCACCGGCACCGCGCTGATCCACTCGCTGGCCGTGAGTGAAAAGCGCGGCGGCTTCAAGGTGTGGACGGTGTGGCTGGCCATCATGGCCTTCTCGCTGTCGCTGCTGGGCACCTTCCTGGTCCGCTCGGGCGTGCTGAGCTCGGTGCATGCGTTTGCCACCGATCCCAAGCGCGGCCTCTTCATCCTGGCCTTCCTGGTCATCGTCATCGGCAGTTCGCTGGTGCTGTTCGCCTGGCGCGCGCCCAAGGTGGGCCTGGGCCAGCGCTTTGGCGTGTTCTCGCGCGAATCGCTGCTGCTGGTGAACAACATGATGCTGGCGGTGGCCACCGGCGCGGTGCTGCTGGGCACGCTGTACCCGCTGTTCCTCGACGCCCTGGGCATGGGCAAGATCTCGGTCGGCCCGCCCTATTTCGACACCGTGTTCGCGCTCCTGATGGCGCCGCTGGTGCTGGTGATGGGCGTGGGCCCGCTGACGCGCTGGAAACACGACGAAGCCGGCCCGCTGGCGCGCCGCCTGGCGCTGCCGCTGGTGCTGGCCGTGGCCGCCGCGCTGGCCGTGGGCTTTGCGGCCGGGCGCATCTCGCTGGCCACCACGGGTGGGCTGACGATGGCGTTCTGGATCGTCTTCACGCTGCTCACCGACCTGAAGCCGCGCCTGCTGCCGGCCGGCGGCAGCATCGGCCAGGTGCTGCACCGCGCGAAGATGGTGCCGCTGGCCATGTGGGGGATGATGCTGGCCCACTTCGGCGTGGCCGCCTTCTCCTTCGGCGTGGCCATGGTCAACACCTACCAGACCGAGAAGGACGTGAAGATGGGCCCGGGCGACAGCACCGAGGTGGCCGGCTACGTCTTCAAGATGAACGGCTTCCAGGAAGTGCAGGGCCCCAACTTCGTGGCCATGCAGGGCCAGATGGAGGTCACGCACGACGGCAAGCTCGTGGCCGTGCTGCGGCCGCAGAAGCGCATCTACCGCGTGCAGCAGAACCCGATGACGGAATCCGGCGTGCACACCAATGCCTGGCGCGACCTGTACGTGTCGATGGGTGAACAACTGCCCAGCGGCGAATGGGTGGTGCGCCTGCAGTACAAGCCCTTCATCACCTGGATCTGGGGCGGCTGCCTGCTGATGATGGCCGGCGGCGTGCTGGCCATCAGCGACCGGCGCTACCGCGTGCGCAGCGGCGCCGCGGCCAGCCAGCCCGCGTCGGTGGAGGCGGCTGCATGAACTGGCGCTATCTGGTGCCGCTGGCGCTGTTCCTGGTGCTGGCAGGCTTCCTGGGTTTCGGGCTCAACCTGAACCCGCGCGAGGTGCCTTCGCCGCTGATCGACAAGCCCGCGCCCGCCTTCCGCGCCGCGCTGCTGGCCGACCCGAGCAAGAGCCTCTCCAAGGAAGACCTGGCCGGCAAGGCCTGGATCCTCAACGTCTGGGCCTCGTGGTGCGCACCCTGCCGCGAAGAGCACCCGCTGTGGGTGGCCTACGCGCGCCAGTCGCCGGTGCCCATCTATGGCCTGAATTACAAGGACAAGGCCGAAGCCGGCAAGGCCTGGCTGCAACAGCTGGGCAACCCGTATGCGGAGTCACTGACCGACCCGCAAGGCCGCATCGGCATCGACTACGGCGTCTACGGCGTGCCCGAGACCTTCGTGATCGATCGCGCCGGCGTCGTGCGCTACAAGCACATCGGGCCGATGACGCCCGAGGTGCTGCGCGACAAGATCGACCCCCTCGTCAAACGCCTCGCCAATGGTTGAACGCCTCCTCATCCTGCTGGCGGCGCTGCTGCTGGCCCTGGCGCCGGCCACGGCCAAGGACGCCGTGCCCGTCGCCACCGACCCCGCGCTCGAAGCGCGCGTCATGTCTCTGGCTGTCGAGCTGCGCTGCCTGGTGTGCCAGAACCAGACCATCGCCGATTCGCACGCCGACCTGGCCGTGGACCTGCGCAACCAGATCCGCACCCAGCTCCAGCAGGGCAAGAGCCCCGACGAGATCCGCCGCTACATGACCGACCGCTACGGCGACTTCGTGCTCTACAAGCCGCCCTTCAAGCCCGCCACCGCGTTGCTGTGGGTGGGCCCGCCGGTGCTGCTGGTGTGCGCCCTGGCCGCCCTCTTCCTGATGCTCAGGCGCCGCATGCGCGCCAGCCCCGATGACTTCGACCCTGAAACTCAACTCCCCGCCGATGGCGCCAACGATGTCAGCCCAGCCGGCCCCGCTCGCTAAGCTCAAGGCCCAGCTCGCGCAGCTGGACCAGCTCATCGCCGAGGGCACGCTGAAAGGCGCCGACGCCAAGGCGCGCCGCGACGAACTGGAACGCCAGGTGCTGGCCGCCGTCACCGGCGGTGCGGCCGCCGGTCCTGCGGCCGAACCCGCTGAACGGCTGCCGCGCCGCCTGCTGGCCGGCGTGGGCGTGTTCGTGCTGGCCGTGGGGCTGATCGGTTATGCCGCCAAGGGCAACCGCGACGGCTGGAGCGTGGGCCCCGGCGAGGCCGTGGCCACCGAAGGCGAAGGCGCCGGCCATTCGACCCGCGCGGCGCAGCTGGAAGAGATGACGCAGCGCCTGGCCGAGCGCCTGAAGGCCGCGCCCGACGACGCCGAAGGCTGGTCGATGCTGGCGCGTTCCTACACCGCGCAGGGCAAGTTCAACGACGCGCTGCCGGCCTTCAAGCGCGTGGTGGAACTGCGCCCCCAGGACGCGCAGGCCCTGGCCGACTACGCCGACGGCCTGGCCGTGGTGAACAACCGTTCGCTCGAAGGCGAACCCGAGAAGCTGATCGCGCAGGCGCTGAAGATCGACCCGGCCAACGTCAAGGCGCTGTCGCTGGCGGGCACCGTGTCCTTCAACAAGAACGACTTCGCCGCCGCCGCCGGCCTGTGGGAACGGGCGCTGAAGGGCGCCGACCCGGCCAGCGACTTCACGCGCCAGCTGCAGGCGGCCGTGAACGAAGCGCGCCAGCGCGCCGGCCTGCCGCCGCTGGCCGCCGCCGAGGCTGCTGCGGCACCGGTGGCCGTGGCGCCGGCTGCCAAACCCGCGGCCCCGTCGGCCGCCGCCGCGGGCGCCACCATCACCGGGCGTGTCACCCTCGGCGCTGCCACCCAGGGCAAGGTGAGCCCCGACGACACCGTGTTCATCTTCGCGCGTGCCCCCACCGGTTCGCGCATGCCGCTGGCCATCCTGCGCAAGAAGGTGAGCGAGCTGCCGCTGGACTTCAAGCTCGACGACAGCCTGGCCATGAGCCCGGCGGCCAACCTGTCCAGCGCGCCCGAGGTGGTGGTGGGCGCGCGCATCAGCAAGAGCGGCAGCGCGGTGCCGCAGCCGGGCGACTGGCAGGCCCTGAGCGCACCCATCAAGCCGGGGGCCACGGGCGTGAACCTCGAGATCAACCAGCCCGCGCAGTAGGAGGGCCCCAGGCCATGCGGCTGCTGCTCGTCGAAGACGACGCCCGCCTGGCCCAGGCGGTGCGCGCCTGGATGGCCCACGGCGGCATCGAGGTCGACTGGATCACCGGCGGCCGCGAGGTCGAACCCGCGCTGCGCAGCCGCAGCTACGACTGGGTGGTGCTCGACCTGGGCCTGCCCGACGCCGATGGCGACCAGGTGCTGGCCAGCCTGCGCGAAGCCGGCTTCGAACTGCCGGTGATCGTGATGACCGCGCGCGAGCAGGTGCAGGACCGTGTGCGCCTGCTCGACCTGGGCGCCGACGACTTCCTGGTCAAGCCCGTGCACCTGGACGAGCTGGCCGCGCGGCTGCGCGCCGTGCAGCGCCGCCACGGCCCACCGCCGGCGCGCGACAACGCGCTGCGCCATGGCCCGCTGTGCCTGGTGCCGGCCAGCCGCACGGTGTCGGTGGGCGGCCAGTACGTGCCGCTGACCAACCGCGAGTTCTGGCTGCTGGAAGCCCTGCTGCGCCACAAAGGCCGCGTGCTCACGCGCGAGCAGCTGGTGGAAGGCCTGTACGGCACCGACGACGAGATCATCGGCAACGCGGTGGACGTGCACGTGCACCACCTGCGGCGCAAGCTCGGCAGCGGCCTCATCAAGACCGTGCGCGGCGTGGGCTACACGCTGGCCAACGAGGTTTGACGGTGCAGCCGGCGGCGCGGCCCTGGTCGCTGCGCCGGCGCCTGATCGCCGTGGCGCTGGCTTCGGGCGCGCTGGCCTGGCTGGCGGGTGGGGCGGCCATCTATTTCGTGCTGCAGCGCCAGGAATCGGTGCTGTTCGACGCCCGCCTGTCCGACCTGGCACAGACGCTGCTGGCCTTTGCCGATCACGAGATCGCCGAGATCGTGGCCGAGGGTGGCACGCCACCGGTGCACTACGAGATCGAAGGCACGGCGCAAGGCCGCTACCGCTACCAGATCTGGTCGCGTGAAGGCAGGCTGATGCTGTCGAGCTGGAACGCACCCACCGATGCGCCGATGGCGCCGCTGGAGCGCAAGGGCCTGGTCACGCAGGCGGTGGGCGGCGAGACGATGCGCATCATCACGCTGGACGCACCTTCGCGGCAGCACCGCATCCAGGTGGCCGAGCCGGTGGCGCAGCGGCAGGACATGAAGACCATCGTCGGCCGCCACCTGGGCAGCACGCTGCTGCTTTCGGCCGCGCTGCTGGTGGCCTGGACACTGCTGCTGGTGCGGCTGGCGCTGCGCCCGCTGGAAGCGGCCACGCGCCAGATCGCGCAGCGCGGGCCTTCGGACCTGAGCGCCGTGGTGCCGGAGAGGCTGCCCGACGAATTCGCGCCGCTGCTGGCGGCCATCAACCAGCTGCTGCAGCGCGTGGACGTGGCGCTGCGCAGCGAGCGCGAGTTCGTGGCCGCCGCCGCGCACGAACTGCGCACGCCGCTGGCCGGCCTGCAGGCGCAGGCCCAGCTGGCGGCGCACCAGCGCACCGGCGCGGCCGACCGCCAGCGTGCCCTGCAGGCGGTGCAGGACGGCGTGGACCATGCCGCTCACCTGGTCGGCCAGCTGCTGGACCTGGCGCGCAGCGACGCGCTGGCCGGCGACCCGGCACGCCTGCTCACCGACCGCGAGCCGGTGCCGCTGCGCGAGGTGCTGGAAAGCCTGCTCGCCGAGCTGGGCCCGGCCGCCGCCGAACGCGGCCTGCGCATCACGCCGCGTTTCGAGCTGCCGCTGATCAGCGGCTCGCCCTTCGGGCTGCGCCTGATCCTGCGCAACCTGCTGGCCAATGCGGTGGCGCACGCCGCGCCCGAAGGCGAGGTGGCGGTGGGCACGCGCCTGGAAGACGGCCGGCCGGTGCTGTGGGTGGCCGACAGCGGCCCCGGCATACCCGAGGCCGAACGCACGCGCCTCTTCGAGCGCTTCTACCGTGCCAAGGGGCAGACACAGCCCGGCAGCGGGCTCGGCTTGTCGATCGTCAAGGCGCTGGCGCAGGCGCACGGCGCCACGGTTTCACTGGGCACGGCCACGCGCGCCGAGGCGCCGCTCGGCGGGCTGCTGGTGGAAGTGCGTTTTCCGGTCGCCGCGCAGGCCTAGGCCCGGCGACGGCGCGACAGTGCCAGCAGGCCGGCCAGGCCGGCGGCCAGACTTGCCAGCGTCGGCAGCTCGGGCACGGCGGCCAGCGGCGAGAACTCAATGTCGTCCACCACCACCGGGTGACCGTGGTCGTTGGACAGGTTGACGAGGCGCAGCTCCAGCGCCTGGCCGGCGAAGGCGGCGATGTCGCCCGCGTACAGGTTGCCGCCCAGCGGCTGCAACGCGATGGGTACGTCGCCCAGGAACACCGCCAGCGGCCCGGTGGCGCGCAGGCGCAGCGACAGGGCCTCGGCCGGCACGTCGCCGGTCTGCGACAGCGTGGCGTGCACGAAGGGCGAGTTCGGATCGAACGGGGAGGAGTTGCCGCTGTTGAAGGCCAAGGAGTAGTTGCCCGACAGCAGCAGGCTCGGAACACTCTGCGCGCTGGTCAGCAGGAACCACTGCGGCAGGCCGACGTGGGTGGTGCCGTAGTACACGCTGGCGGTGGCGTCGCCGCTGCTGTGGCCCCAGCCCGGTGCGGCCGTGGCCCAGTCCAGCAGGTGGAACTCGAAGGGCTGCTGCAGCACCGGCGCCTGCGCCAACTCGAAGTTCAGGTTGATGAAGTCCGCGGCCTGCGCCGAGGTGCCCAGAACCAGCGCCGCGCCGGCCAGCCATGCTTTCATCGTCGTCCTCCTCAAGCCAATGCCCGTTCGATCTCGGAAAAGCCCTCGGCAATGGGCGTGAGCGTGATCGCCTCGCCCAGCTGGCGCTCGATCTGCGCCCGCGACACCACGCCGCGCACGCGCCGCGGCGTGCCCGCAGTGGCCGCCTGCACCACCAGCAGGTGGTTGCGGCCGAAGCGGCGCAGCGTGGCGATCAGGTCGCCCACCTGGGCGCGCACGATGCGGTCGTGGTCGATGGCGTCCAGCAGCGACAGCGGCGTCATCACGTCGGCCACGGTGAGCTCGTCGTAGCGCGCGCCGCGCTCGTGCACCAGGCTCATCTGGCGGTCGCCGTGCAGGTCGGTGGTGGTGACCAGGCCCACGAAGCTGGGCATGTCGGTGACGACGAAGAGCATGCGCACACCCTGGTAGATCATCATCTGCTCGGCTTGGCGCAGCGTGGTGCCGGGGTGGATGGTGGCAGCCTTGGTCAGCGTGAGGTCGGTCATCACCTCCAGCGCCGGCGAGTCGCGCGTCACCGGCGCCTGGTTCCAGGGCGCGGCCTGGGCGATGGAGACACCTTCATCGAGGCGGAAAGTGGGCAGGGCTGCAGTGCTCATGACGGTCCCTCGAACAACCTGGGGTGATCATCTTGCGCCTGAAGCCGGCACGCCGCCAGCCCCGGGCCTTCAGGCCTTGCCGAACTTGGTCTCGAAGCGGATGCCGATCGACTTCAGCAGCGGCGTCGGCAGTTCGCCACCCGCGCAGACGATGACCTGGTGGTTGTCCAGCGTCTGGGCCTGACCATCGGGGCCGGCCAGGGTGACGGTCTGGACCTCGATGCGCTGCACCTGGGTCGAGAGCATCACGCGCACGCGTTTGGCGCGCACCTGCTCGTCCAGCAGCAGGCGGTTCTTCTCCTTCACGCGGGCGAAGGCGTCGCCGCGGTAGGCCAAGGTGACCACGGTGCCCAGCTCGCCGGCCAGGGCCACGGCGGCTTCCAGGGCGCTGTCGCCACCGCCCACCACCAGCACCGCCTTGCCCACGTACTGGGCCGGATCCACCAGCCGGTACACCACCTTGGGCAGTTCCTCGCCCGGCACGCCCAGCTTGCGTGGCGTGCCGCGCCGCCCCAGGGCCAGCAGCACCGATTGCGTGTGGTACGTGCCGCGCGAGGTGCGCACCTCGAAGCTGCCGTCGGCGTGGCGCGTGAGGCCCTCGAAGCGTTCGTTGAAGCTCATCACCAGCTGCGTCTTGCCCACCACCTCGTGCCAGAAGGCCAGCAGCTTCTCCTTCTGCACCTCGGCGCCCAGGCGCACGGTGCCGATCAGGTCGAGCTTGACCGGTGCGGTCATCGCCAGCTTGTTGCGCGGGTAGTGGTAGACCGCACCGCCGAGCGAGTCTTCCTGCTCGATGAGCTTGTAGCGCTGCCCGTGGGCGATGGCCGAGAGCCCCGCCGAGATGCCGGCCGGGCCGGCACCGACGATCACCACGTCCAGCGGCGCCGCGTGCTTGCCGGTGCGCCGCTGGATGGCGGCCATGGCCTGCCGGCCCTGCTCGGCCGTCTTGCGGATCAAGCCCATGCCGCCCAGTTCACCGGCGATGAAGACGCCGGGCACGTTGGTCTCGAAGTCCTTGCTGACATGCGGAATGTCGACGCCCCGCTTCTCGGTGCCGAAGACCAGGGTCAGCGCCTGCACCGGGCAGGCGGTGAAGCAGGCCCCGTGGCCGATGCAGGCGCTGGCGTTGATGAGCGTGGCCTTGCCACCCACCACACCCAGAGCGCCCTCGGGGCAGGCGCGGGCGCAGGCGCCGCTGCCCAGGCAGCGGTTGGGGTCGACCACGGGGTGCAGCGAAGCGGGCTCGTTCAAGCCTGCCTTCTGCGCCTGCTGCAGCGCGGCCAGCTCCGAGCGGTGCCGCCGCTGGCGCCGCAGCATGTGCCAGGCCACCGCCGCCAGGGCCAGCACGAGGTAGGGCAGGAGGTAGAGCGGCGATTCCATGAACCCATCTTCAGGCCCGCGGGAAGGCCGACATCTCAGCAGTCGTAAGGACTGTAATGTGGCCCCCTAGTATGAGATTTTCCTTAAGAAACAGGGCTTTGCGTCGCCTAGACTGAATGTGCATTTGGCCCAGGTGGCTGGATGGACCGTTGGGAACCGCCTTCCAGAAAAGCACCATGTCCGACACCGCGAGCCTTGCCGTGACCCCTGCCGATGCCGGCGCCGGCGAGCCGCCGCCTGCCGAGCCGCGGCGCCCGGGCGAAGGCCGCGTGGTGGCGCTGATTGCGCTGCTGGTGGCGCTGGCCTGGGGCATCACGCGGCTGAACCTGTACACCACCAAGTCCGATCTCGCCTACTGGATGGGCGTGGCCGGTGGCGTGGGCATGCTGCTGCTGTTGAGCTACCCGCTGCGCAAGCACGTGCGCTTCATGCACCGCTGGGGCGCGGCGAAGGGCTGGTTCGCGGCGCACATGATCCTGGGCGTCTGCGGGCCGCTCTTGATCCTGCTGCACTCGAACTTCGAGATCGGCTCGCTCAACGCGGGCGTGGCCTTCTTCTCGATGGTGATCGTGGCGCTGTCAGGCGTGGTCGGGCGCTTCCTGTTCCTGCGTGTGCACCGCAGCCTGAACGGCGAGAAGCTGGGCCTGGCCCAGCTGCGTGACCGGCTCGACCACGAACACACCTCGGCGGCGCGCCTGCGCTTCGCCCCGCGCGTGGTGGAGATGTGCCGCGGATTCGAGACGCGCGCGCTGGAGCGCCGCATCGTCAGCGGCGGCGAGGTGGTGCGCGCGATGTTCGTGCTGCCCTGGCACCGCTGGCGCACCCAGCGCAGCAGCCACGCCGAGTTGCGGCGCCGCCTGGTGAAGGTGGCGCACACCGAGGGCTGGACGCGGCGCAAGCTCGAGTCGCGCCACCGCGCCGCCTGCCGCCTGGTGGACGCGTACCTGATGGGCGCCCAGCGTGTGGCGCTGTTCACCGCCTGGTCGCGCGTGTTCTCGTGGTGGCACGTGGCGCACCTGCCTTTTGTCTACCTGCTTGTGATCAGTGCCATCGTGCATGTGATCGCCGTGCATGCGTATTGAAGCCGGCGTGGCGGCCGGGCTGCTGCGCCGCCTTCTGCTGACCCTGCTGTGCCTGCTGGCCACCGGCGCCGCCCCGGCGCAGACCATCGAATCGGTGCTCTCGCCCGGCCCGGTGATCGAAGGCCACGCCAAGACCGAGCACGACTGCAAGGCCTGCCACACGCGTTTCGACCGCGACGCGCAGGACGGCCTGTGCACCGCCTGCCACAAGGAAGTGGGCCAGGATGTGCGCGCGCGCACCGGCTGGCACGGCAAGCAGGACCAGGCCCAGCCCTGCCGCACCTGCCACACCGACCACAAGGGCCGCAGCTTCAAGGTGGCGAGCTTCGATCTCAAGACCTTCGACCATGGCAAGACCGACTACCTGCTGCGCGACAAGCACAACGGCGTCGAATGCAAGGCCTGCCACCTGCCGGGCAAGCGCTGGCGCGAGGCCACCAGCACCTGCGTCAGCTGCCACAAGAAGGACGATGACCAGAAGGGCCACAAGGGCGGCCTGGGCAGCCAGTGCGAGGACTGCCACACGCCCAAGGACTGGAAGACCACCGTCTTCGACCACGGCAAGACCCGCTTTGCGCTGAGCGGCAAGCACATCGACACCCAGTGCGAGAGCTGCCACGCCAACAGCCGCTACAAGAACACGCCACGCACCTGCATCGGCTGCCACCGCAAGGACGATGGCGACAAGGGCCACAAGGGCCAGTACGGCGAGAAGTGCGAGAGCTGCCACAACGCCAAGGCCTGGAAACCCAGCACCTTCAACCACGACACCACGCGCTATGCGCTGAAGGACAAGCACCGCGAGGTGAAGTGCGCGTCGTGCCACACCCTGCCGCTCTTCGGCCACAAGACCGGCACCGCCTGCATCGACTGCCACAGGAAGGACGACAAGCACAAGGAGACGCTGGGCACCAAGTGCGGCGACTGCCACACCGAGAAAGGCTGGAAGGAGCCATCGCATTTCGACCACACGAAGTCGCGCTTCCCGCTGCTGGGCGCGCACGTCAAGACCGCCTGCAAGGACTGCCACAAGGACCCGCTGTTCCGCCAGACGCCCAGCGAGTGCGTCGACTGCCACAAGAAGGACGACAAGCACCAGGGCAACCTGGGCGTGCGCTGCGCCGACTGCCACGGCGAAGTGAACTGGAAGCCGCTGCCGGGCAAGTTCGACCACTCGAAAACGAAGTTCCCGCTGCGCAATGCCCACGGCGCGCGCACCGTGAAGTGCCAGGACTGCCACGAGTCGCAGCGCAACTACCGCGGCCTGGCCACCACCTGCATCAGCTGCCACAAGCGCGACGACCGCCACGAGGGCACGCTGGGCGAACGCTGCGACAGCTGCCACACCGACGTGAACTGGCGCGTCGCCCGCTTCGACCACACGGCCACGCGCTATCCGCTGGCGGGGCGCCACCTGGTGGTGGCCTGCAAGTCCTGCCACCAGAGCCTGCGCTACCGCGAAGCGCCGCGCGACTGCACCGGCTGCCACCGCAAGGACGACACCCACAAGGCCACGCTGGGCGTGCAGTGCGAGAGCTGCCACAACGTGCGCGCCTGGGCGCTGTGGGACTTCGACCACGACCGTGGCACGAACTACCGGCTCGAAGGCAAACACCGCAAGCTGCGCTGCGACGCCTGCCACACGCAACCCGCGCCAGTGGGCAGGAAGGCCGCGCCCGTGGGCCGCGACTGCATGGCCTGCCACCGCAAGGACGACGTGCACGAAGGCCGCTTCGGCCGCCGCTGCGAGCAGTGCCACGGCAACGAAGACTGGAAGCGCCTGAAGCAGGCCACGTCCCCGCGCTGAGGTGTTTCAGTAAATGGGCTTGTTGCACATTAAGCATCAGCTAACAGAGCAGCGACCCCCCTGCGGCAGACTGCCCCGGGTGGCCTGCCGGGCCGGATGAGGGCCCCATGACGGGACGAGCGAGAGGGTTCGACGCAGCTTCTGTAAGCCGCTGGATGGCGCGCCTGCTGGCCCTGTGCGCCCTGCTGCTGGCCGGCAGCGCCTGGGCCCAGGCCGTCGGCACCCGCTTCGACCACAGCGCCACCGGCTACGCGCTGCTCGGCAAACACGAAGACGTGCGCTGCGAGGCCTGCCACCAGCGCGGCATCTTCAAAGGCACGCCGCGCGAGTGCAGCGTCTGCCACGCGCAGAACAACACCCGCGGCGCCACCGCGATGCCGGTGCGCCACCTGCAGAGCGCGCAGGCGTGCGACGCCTGCCACGGCATGAACAGCTTCTCGGCCGTGATGTTCAGCCATGTCTCGGTGCTGCCCGGCGGCTGCGCCAGCTGCCACGACAACCTGCGCGCGCCCGGCAAGCCCGGCAACCATCCGCTCACCACGGCCTCGTGCGACCTGTGCCACGGCACCACGTCGTTCAAGGGCACGGCCGGCAAGCCGCTGAACCACATCCCCTACGCCGCCAGCGCCAGCTGCGACGCCTGCCACCTGGGCGGCAACTTCAGCGTGTCGCCCACCATCACTGCGATCCACGCCAACGCACCCAGCACCAGCAGCAACTGCGCCCAGTGCCACGGCGCAGCGGCGGCCTCGTTCGCGCTGCCGGCCAAGGGCTTCAGCGTGGTCGGCCTGCCCGCCGACCACCTGCCCACCACGGCCTCGTGCGAGACCTGCCACGTCGGCCCCGGCTCATCGGTGGCGGCCACGCCGGTGACCGACGGCGCGCGCTTCTCGGGTTCGCTCATGAACCATGCCGGCATCGCCAGCAACTGCGAAGCCTGCCACGCGCCCATCGGCGCCCGGCTGCAGTTCGCGGGCGTGGGGCGCATCGTGGGCATGCCCCGCACCGACGCGCCGGGGCCGCTGGCGCACATCCCCTCGCACACGCGCTGCGCCAGCTGCCACCTGGGCAGCCTGCCGAGTGGCCTGATCCCGGCCTCGGCCACGAAGACGGCGCCCGGCACCGGCTTCGCCACCCCCGCGCCGACGAGCGCGATGATCCACAGCGGCGTCACCAGCGGCTGCAACGCCTGCCACGAGGCCAGCTACGTGTGGCTGGGCGTGAGCGCCTACCCCATCACGCCGTCGACGCTGGTGCCGGGCGCTTCCTACACCGGCTTCCAGACCCGGCCGCGCGCCGCCGGCGGCAGCTTCAACGTCGCCGACCCGGCGCACCCGGTGGGTGGCGACTGCTCCGAATGCCACGCCGGCACCACCGCCTTCACCGGCACGGCCAAGCCCGACAACCACATCCCGTACAACGCGGCGGCCAGCTGCAACGCCTGCCACAAGAGCCCCAACTTCTCGGTGCACCCGTCGCTGACCGACGTGCACGCCAACGCGCCCAGCACCAGCGGCAACTGCGCGCAGTGCCACGGCGCGGCGGCGGCCTCGTTTGCGATCCCCTCGGCCAACTTCGCCATCGTCGGCCAGCCGGGCAACCACATCCCGACCACGGCTCCGTGCGAGAGCTGCCACGTCGGCCCGGGCTCTTCGGTGGCCGCGCTGCCGGTGACCGATGGCGCGCGCTTCAGCGGCTCGACGATGAACCACGCCGGCATCGCCAGCAACTGCGTGGCCTGCCACCAGCCGGCGGGTGCGGCCACGGCCTTCGCCGGCATCACACGCATCGTCGGCATGCCGCCCACGGCGCCGGCGGGTGCGGGTGCGCACATCCCTTCGTCCACGGCCTGCGAAAGCTGCCACCTGGGCAGCGTGCCCGCCGGCCCGGTGCCGGCCTCGGCCACCGCCAACGCGCCGGGCACGGCCTTCGCCACGCCGGCGCCCAGCGGCGCGCAGATCCACGCCGGCATCACCAGCGGCTGCGCCAGCTGCCACGAAGCGGGCCTCACGTGGATGGGCATGGGCGCCTACCCCATCAGCCCGGCCACGCTGATCCCCGGCGCTTCCTACAACGGCTTCCACACCCGCCCGCGCGCGGCGGGCAGCAGCACCAGCATCGCCGACCCCGCGCACCCACTCACCGGTGAGTGCGAGCGCTGCCACGCCAGCACCACCGCCTTCACCGGCATCGACAAGCCGGCCAACCACATCCCGTACAGCCCGACGGCGCAGTGCAACAGCTGCCACAAGGCCGCCAGTTATGCCGTGATGCCGAGCCTGGCCGACATCCACGCCCACGCGCCCAGCACCACCGGCAACTGCGCCCAGTGCCACGGCGCGGCCGCACCCTCGTTCGCGATACCGGCCAACGGCTTTGCCATCGTCGGCCTGCCTTCGAACCACATCCCCAGCACGGCCTCGTGCGAGACCTGCCACGTCGGCCCGGGCTCGTCCATCGCGGCGCTGCCGGTGGCCGACGGCGCGCGCTTCAGCGGCTCGCTGATGAACCACGCCGGCATCGCCGGCAACTGCGCGGCCTGCCACCAGCCGGCGGGCAGCAGCACGGCCTTCGCCGGCATCACGCGCATCGTCGGCATGCCGCCGACGAGCCCGGTGGGCGCCGGTTCGCACATCCCGTCGTCCACCCGTTGCGAGAGCTGCCACCTGGCCAGCCTGCCGGCGGGTTTCATCCCCGCCTCGGCCACGGCCACCGCGCCCGGCACCGGCTTCGCGACACCCGCGCCGAGCGGGCCGATGATCCACAGCGGCATCACCAGCGGCTGCAGCGCCTGCCACGAAGCGGGCTACCTCTGGATGGGCATGGGCGCCTACCCGATCTCGCCCACCACGCTGGTGCCGGGGGCGCAATACCGCGGCTTCCAGACCCGCCCGCGCGCAGCCGGCAGCAGCACCAGCGTGCCCGACGCCACGCACCCGGCCAATGGCGACTGCAGCCAGTGCCACGCCAGCACCACCGCCTTCACGGGCGTGGAAAAGCCCGCCAACCACATCCCGCACAACCCGGCGGCGCAGTGCGCCAACTGCCACACGGCCGGCAACGACTACGCGGCGCTGCCCAGCCTCAGGAACATCCACACCTGGGCCCCCAGCACGACGACGAATTGCGCCCAGTGCCACGGCGCGGCCGCGCCTTCGTTCGCGATACCGGCCATCGGTTTCAGCATCGTCGGCCTGCCGAACAACCACATCCCGACCACCGCCTCGTGCGAGCTGTGCCACGTGGGCGCGGGTTCTTCCATCGCCGCGCTGCCGGTGGCCGACGGTGCGAAGTTCAGCGGCTCGCTGATGAACCACGCCGGCATCGCCAGCAACTGCGCGGCCTGCCACCAGCCCTCGAACAGCAGCAGCACCTTCGCCGGCATCACGCGCATCGTCGGCATGCCGCCCACCAGCCCGATGGGCGCGGGCTCGCACATCCCCTCGTCCACCAGCTGCGAAAGCTGCCACCTCGGCAGCCTGCCCGCAGGCCTGATTCCGGCTTCGGCCACACGCACCGCGCCGGGCACCGGCTTCGCCACACCGGCGCCGACAGGGCCGCAGATCCACGCCGGCATCAGCGGCGGCTGCAACACATGCCACGAAGCCGGCTTCGTGTGGATGGGCGTGAGCGCCTACCCCATCAGCCCCAGCATCCTGAGCCCCGGCGCGCTCTACACCGGCTTCCAGACGCGCCCGCGCGCCGCCGCCGGCACCTACAACGTGGCCAACGCCGCGCACCCGGCCAGCGGCGACTGCAGCCAGTGCCACGGCAGCACCACCGCCTTCAGCGGCGTGGACAAGCCGGCCAACCACATCCCGTACAACCCGGCGGCCACCTGCGACAACTGCCACACCAGCCCCGACTACGCCGTGATGCCCAGCCTCACGGCCATCCACGCCTGGGCGCCCAGCACCACCAACAACTGCGCCCAGTGCCACGGCGCCGCCGCGCCCTCGTTCGCGATGCCGACCGCGGGCTTCGCCATCGTCGGGCTGCCCGGCAACCACATCCCCACCACCGCGTCGTGCGAGGTCTGCCACGTCGGCACCGGCTCGTCCATCGCGGCGCTGCCGGCGGTCAACGGCGCGCGCTTCACCAACTCGCGCATGAACCACGCCGGCATCAGCAAGGACTGCGTGAACTGCCACCAGACCGCCGGTGCCACCACGGCCTTCGCCGGCATCACGCGCATCGTCGGCATGCCGCCCACCAACCCGCCGGGCGCGGGTTCGCACATCCCCTCTTCCACCGCCTGCGAAAGCTGCCACCTGGCCAGCCTGCCCAGCGGCCTGATCCCCGCCTCGGCCACGCGCACCGCGCCCGGCACCGGCTTCGCCACGCCGGCGCCCAGCGGGCCGATGATCCACAACGGCGTCACGAGTGGCTGCGCCGCCTGCCACGGCAGCGGCTACGTCTGGATGGGCGTCGGCGCCTACCCCATCACACCCACCACGCTGACGCCGGGGGCGCAGTACAGGGGCTTCCAGACCCGCCCCCGCGCCGCCGCCGGCACCTACAACGTGGCCGACCCGGCGCACCCGCTCACCGGCGACTGCAGCCAGTGCCACGCCAGCACCACCGCCTTCACGGCGGTGGACGTGCCGGCCAACCACATCCCCTACGCCACCAGCGCGCAGTGCAACAACTGCCACACCAGCGGCAACAGCTACGCGGTGATGCCCACGCTGGCCAACATCCACCTCTACGCGCCCAGCACCACCGGCAACTGCAGCCAGTGTCACGGCGCGGCGGCGGCTTCGTTCGCGATCCCGGCCAACAACTTCAGCATCGTCGGGCTGCCGGGCAACCACGTGCCGACCACTGCATCCTGCGAGGTCTGCCACGTGGGTGCGGGCTCTTCCATCGCGGCGCTGCCGGTGGGCAACGGCGCCCGCTTCAGCGGCTCGAAGATGAGCCACAATGGCATCACGAGCAACTGCGTGGCCTGCCACGTGCCGGCCGGCACGGCGGTGAACTTCGCCGGCATCACGCGCATCAGCGGCATGCCACCCACCAGCCCGGTGGGCGCGGGTTCGCACATCCCCTCGTCCACCAGCTGCGAAGGCTGCCACCTCGGGGCGAAACCCACCGGCCTGGTGAACGCCTCGGCCACGGCCAACCCGCCCGGTACCGCCTGGGCCACGCCGGCGCCCACGGGCGCGATGATCCACAGCGGCATCACCAGCGGCTGCTCGGGCTGCCACGACAGCGGCACCGTGTGGATGGGCATGAGCGCCTACCCCATCAACCCGAGCACGCTGGTGCCCGGCGCCCAGTACAAGGGCTTCCAGACCCGCCCACGCGCCGCCGCCGGCACCTACAACGTGGCCGATGCCGCGCACCCGGCCACAGGCGACTGCTCGCAGTGCCACACCAACACCGTGGCCTTCACCGGCGTCGACAAGCCGGCCAATCACATCCCGCACAACCCGGCCGCCACCTGCGCCAACTGCCACACCGGCAGCGACTACAGCGTGCACCCCACGCTGACCAACGTGCACGCCTGGGCGCCCAGCACCACGAACAACTGCAGCCAGTGCCACGGCAGCGCGGCGGCTTCGTTCGCGATCCCTTCCGCCAACTTCAGCATCGTCGGCCTGCCTTCGAACCACATCCCGACCACGGCCTCGTGCGAGGTCTGCCACGTCGGCGCCGGCTCGTCCATCACGGCCACGCCGGTGGTGAACGGCGCCAAGTTCAGCGGCTCGAAGATGAGCCACGCCGGCATCAGCAACAACTGCTTTGCCTGCCACGTGAAGAGCGGCACGGTGGTGAACTTCGCCGGCATCACGCGCATCAGCGTGATGCCACCCACCAGCCCGGTGGGCGCGGCCTCGCACATCCCCTCGTCCACCACCTGCGAGACCTGCCACCTGGGGGCCCGGCCCACGGGCCTGGTCAACGCCTCGGCCACGGCCAACCCGCCCGGCACCGCCTGGGCCACGCCGGCGCCCACCGGCGCGATGGTCCACACCGGCATCAGCACCAACTGCAACGCCTGCCACGACACCGCTGCGGTGTGGATGGGCATGGGCGCCTACCCGATCTCGCCCACCACGCTGGTGAGCGGCGCCCAGTACCGCGGCTTCCAGACCCGCCCGCGCGCGGCGGCCGGCACCTACAACGTGGCCGACGCCAACCACCCCACGACCGGCGACTGCAGCCAGTGCCACACCGGCACGACGTACTTCGACGGCGCGGTCAAGCCGAACGGCCACATCCCCACCAACAGCGCCTGCTCGGCCTGCCACATCGTCGCCGGCGACTTCTCGGTGGCGGGCCTCACCACCAACACGGCGATGCACGCCAACACCGACCTCAAGTCGACAGCCTGCCGCACCTGCCATGCCGCCGGGCCCTTTGCCGGTTGCACCACGCAGGCCAGCTGCGCCACGCCGGTGCCGCTGACCTACGTCGTCAAGCAGATGCCGTTGGCCCCCGGCGGCTCGCCCACGGCGCCCTCGGCGCTGACGCACATCCCGGTGGGCACGGTGGCCTGCGAGGCCTGCCACTCGGCCACCAACTACACCAGCTTCGGCGGCCTCACGATGCGGCCCGCCACCAACGCCATCAACCCCATGCACACGGCGGTGGCGGCCTTCACCTGCATGAGCTGCCACGAGTACCCGTACGTCTGGTTCGGCACGCCCAACATCCAGACCCGCAGGCCGAACGACCACACCAGCGCCGCGCGCAAGCCGCCGCACGACTGCGACGAATGCCACCGCGTGGGCCGCCAGTTCGACGGCCTGGCGCGCGTGCGCCCCGTGATCCGCGCCGCGGTGGGCAGCGCGCTGCCGCGCCTGCTGCCGCGCGACGTGATCGCACCCGGCGAACCCGCCACCAAGGGCTTCGACCACCGTGGCGTCAACGCCGGCCAATGCCAGAGCTGCCACAACGGACAGCTGGCGCGCGGCCGGCCGGCCAGGCACTACGGCCCGCGCCTGTCCTGCGACAGCTGCCACCGCAGCACGGCCTGGACACCGGCCTCGTTCACCCACCCGGCCAACGCGGCCGGCCAGTGCGCCGCCTGCCACAACGGCGTGGACGCCAGCGGCCGCCCCGGCAGCCACTTCTTCAGCGCCCGCAGCTGCGACGCCTGCCACAGCCAGCCGCTGACTTGGCTTCCTGTGCGCTACCAGCACCTGTCGCCCGCCTACCAGCCACTGCCCGACCGGCCCAGCTGCGTCAGCTGCCACATCACCAACGGCGAAGTGATACCGCGCCAACTGCACGGCAACCCACGCAACCGGCCGGTGCCGGTGCCGCCGAAGACGGGGCCATGATCCGGCTGCTGCGGGTTCTGATCTGCGCCAGCCTGTGCCTGGCCGCCGGCCTGGCCGGCGCGCAGACGCTGGACGACATCGACGTGCGCACGCAGGGCGACCAGAAGGTCGTGCGCCTGCGCTTCAACGCCTCGGTGAGCTACATCACCATCGCGCCCAGCGGCAGCGCCGACCAGTACCTGCTGCGCTTCGAGATGCTGGCCGCCGACGAGCCGGTGCTGCGCCAGAGCGTGCCCGAGCAGCGCCGGCTGCGCGCGGCCGAAGGCCTGCCCGAGATCGGCGTGGTCTACACGCCCGAGCCCGGCAAGCGCATCCAGCAGCTGAGCGTGCGCCTGTCACGCGCGATGCCGTTGCAGGCGCGCCAGGGGCCGAACGCGCGCTCCATCGAACTGCTGTTCAGCGTCAAGGCGCCCGAGGCACAGGCGCCCGCCATCGAGGCCACCCTGCCCGCGGCGGCCGCGGCGCCCGAGGTCGAAGCGCAGGCCCAGGCGCTGATGGCCCAGGCCCGCAGCGCGCTGGCCGAAGGCCGCGCCGACGAGGCCGCACGCACGCTCGACCAGCTGCTGAAGCTGCCGCCGAATTCGCTGTCGGGCGAAGCGCAGGAGCTCATCGGCCAGGCCTGGGAGGCCGCGCAGGACCCCGGCCGCGCGCGCATCGAATACACGCTCTACCTCAAGCTCTACCCGCAGGGCGAAGGCGCGCTGCGTGTCGGTGCGCGCCTGGCCGCACTCGGCGCCGCGCCGCAGGCGGCGGCACCGGCGCAGGCCGCATCGGCCCCGGCTGCGCCGGCGCGTACCTTCAGCGGCTCCATCGCGCAGTACTACTACGGCGGCAAGGCGCGCAGCGAATCGCTCGTCAACATCGCCACCGGCATCGACCAGGCCACGCTCAGCAAGACCACCGAGTCGGCCATCGTCACCAGCTTCGACCTGAGCGGCCGTTACCTCGACGAAGGCAGCGAGACGCGCGCAGTTCTGCGCGGCTCGGGCAGCAAGAACCTGCTGAAGGACGGGCGCAGCAGCAGTTCGGTGAGTGCGGCCTACGTCGACCACCGCTTCGCCGGTGGCGGCCCCATCGGAGGCCTGGCCGTGCGCGCGGGCCGCCAGTCGCCCATCAGCGGCGGGCTGCTCGGGCTCTTCGACGGCGTCTCGCTGGCCTACCCGATCCGCGAAGGCATCAAGCTCGACCTGATGGGCGGCACGCCGGCCGGCGCGCTGGTGTCGGCGCCGTCGGAACGCCTGCTGGCCACGGTGCTGGAGGTGGACACCTTCCTCGAACGTTTCGGCGGCAACCTGTACCTGCTGCAGCAGACCACGCAGGGCATCACCAACCGCCGCGCCCTCGGTGGCGAGCTGCGCTACGCGGGCGACCGCTGGTCGCTGAACACGCTGGCCGACTACGAACAGATCACGCGCAAGCTCAATGCGCTGTCGGTGCACACCAGCTGGCAGCTGCCCGGGCAGACCACGCTGACGGTGCTGGCCGACCAGCGTCGCGCGCCTTCGCTGCAGCTCACCAACGCGCTCATCTCTTCGGGTGCCGACTCGCTGCAGGCGTTGCTGGATCGCCCGGGCGAAAGCCTGGACAGCGTACGTCAGCGCGCCATCGACACCTCAGCCACGGCCAAGCAGTTCCTGCTGAGCGTCGCGCGGCCGCTCAACCCGCAGTGGCAGATGTCGGCCGACCTGCGCTACAGCGCCGTGGGCGCGCTGCCGGCCGTCGACAACTTCCAGGCCACGCCGGCCACCGGTGCGCAATACAGCTTCAGCGCCCAGGCCACGGGCACCAACCTGTATTCGAAGCGCGACATCAACAACTTCAACCTGAGCGTGATCCGCACGCCCTTCTTCCGCGGCGTGCAGTTCTCGTACAACAACCTGTCGGGCTTGGCAGACCAGCAGGACCTGACGCTGGAGCCTTCGATCCGCCTCTATACGCAGAGCGACCAGCAGGACGTGAAGCTCACGCGCGTGGGGCCGGGCCTGCGCACCACGTACCGCGCCACACGGCGTGCCAGCCTGCTGGGCGAACTGCTCTATGAACTGTCGCGCACGCGCGGCCCCACCAACCGCGACGACTCGCGTTCCGTGTTCTTCTATGTCGGCTACCGCTACGAACTCTTCTAGCCGCTGGGCCGCCGGCATGGCCCTGCTGGCCGCCGCGGTGGTGGCGCTGGCCGCATGGCTGTGGTTCGGCGCGCGCGGCCAGCCCGCCGCCGCGCCGCCGGTTGCGGCCGCGCCGCCCACGCCGCTGTCGGCCAGCCAGGTGCAGCGCGGCATCGATCGTGCACGCGCAGACGTGCAGCAGAACCCGCAGGACGCCGGAGCCTGGGCCATGCTGGCGCACAGCTCCGAGATGGCCGGCCGCTTCGACGAGGCTGCCGCGGCCTACCAGAAGCTGCTGGCCCTGCGCCCGCAGGACGCGCAGGCCCACGCCGACTATGCCGACGCCCTGGGCGTGGCCAACCAGGGCAGCCTGCAGGGCGAACCGACGCGGCTGATCGCACGCGCGCTGCAGCTCGAACCCGGCAACCTGAAGGCGCTGGTGCTGGCGGGCAAGGAAGCCTTCGAACGCGGGCGTTATTCCGAGGCCGTGAGCTTCTGGCAGAAAGCACTCGATGGCACGCGCGACCCTCAACTGCGCGGCCCGGTGCAGACCAGCATCGCCGAAGCGCGTGCGCTGATGTCGCCGGCCGTGGCGGCGGTGTCCACGCAGCCCTTCGTGGCCGGCCGCGTCACCGTGGCGGCGGCGCTGAAGAGCCAGGTCGGCCCCGACGACACCGTCTTCATCTTCGCCCGCCCTGCCGAGGGCTCGCGCATGCCGGTGGCCCTGCTGAAGAAGCGCGGCCGCGACCTGCCGCTGGACTTCGCGCTCGACGACAGCCTGGCGATGACCCGCGAGGCGCGGCTGTCGCAGCACACCCAGCTGGTGCTGGGCGTGCGCGTGTCGCGGCGCGGTGACGCCATCGCCGCCGCGGGTGACCTGGAAGGTGAGCTCGGGCCCGTGAAGCTGGGCAGCTCGGGGCTGGTGCTGGAGCTGTCGCGTGTGCGGCCTTAGGTGCTTGCTGGCCACAGCGCTGCTGGCCGCAGCCGGGCCCGCCGCCGCCGTGCTGGGCGGCGACCTGGCCAGCGTGCACGCCGACCAGCAACGCCTGGGCGCCCAGCGCCGCCAGCAGGTGCAGCTGACGTTCCAGGTGCAGGTGCTCACGCTGCCCGACGGCTCCACCATCCGCCAGTACGCCACGCCGGCGGGCCGCATCTTCGCCGTGAGCTGGAACACCCGTTTCAAGCCGCGGCTTGACGATCTGCTGGGCACCCACTTCGCCGCCTATGCCGAAGGCGGCCGGCTGGCACAGGCGGCGCGCCCCGGCGTGGCGCACAGCGCGCGCATCGCCCGCGGCGATCTCGTGGTCGAAAGCAGCGCCCACCTGCAGGCCCACGTCG
Source organism: uncultured Rubrivivax sp. (assembly GCA_964423075.1). Taxonomy (GTDB): domain Bacteria; phylum Pseudomonadota; class Gammaproteobacteria; order Burkholderiales; family Burkholderiaceae_C; genus Rubrivivax. Next base: position 70,047 of record CAYREA010000005.1, read on the forward strand.
GCCGCGCCTACTTGCGTTCACTGCTGCCGGCCGGCACCCCACCCGATGCGCTGCGCTGACTTTCTGCTCGCCGCCGCGCTGCTGCTGGCCGCCTGCGGCGGCGGCAACAGCGTGGAGACACGCTGCGTGGGCGCCTGCAACGGCCTGACACCCGGCCAGCCCGGGCCCGAGGTGGCGGTGCTGGAACCGCAGGGGCCCAACACGGTGGAGGTGCGCGTCGACAGCGGCCCGCCCTCGGGCTTCGCGCTGGGTGTCACCAACCTGCCCTACGTCAGCGTGACGGTCTGTGCGCCCGGGTCCAACTCGGCCTGCGTCACGGTGGACCATGTGTTCCTGGACACCGGCTCCATCGGCCTGCGGCTGCTCAAGAGCGCCGTCGCACCGCTCAACCTGCCGGTGATGACGGACAAGGGCGGCACCGTCGCCGAGTGTTATCCCTTCGTCATCGGCGCCGTCTGGGGCCCCATCGCCCGCGCCGATGTCGCGCTGGGCGGCGAGCGTGCGGCCAACCTGCCGGTGCAGCTCATCGACGACGGCGACCCGGCCCAGCCCGCCGCGCCGGCCGACTGCGTGGCCGCCGCCAACGGCGAGCTGCTCAACACCACAGGCCGGCTGCAGGCCAGGGGCGTGCTGGGCGTGGGCATGCTGCGCTACGACTGCGGCCTGGCCTGCGAGGCCGGCAGCTACGCCGGCGCCGTGACGCTGTACCAGCGCTGCGACGCCGCCGGCTGCACGCCGCTGGCCGTGCCCGCGGAGCTGCAGGTGGCCAACCCGGTGGCGCACTTCGCCGTCAACAACAACGGCACGCTGATCGTGCTGCCGGCGGTGCCCGACACCGGCGCCTCGCTGGCACGTGGGCGCCTGGTGTTCGGCATCGGCACGCAGGCCAACAACCAGCTGCCGCCCGCGGCCTCGCTGCTGCGTGTGCAGACCGATCCGCTGCAGCCCGACTACCTGTACCTGGCCACCACCATCGCCGGCCGGCGCTACCCGTTCAGCTACATCGACAGCGGCAGCAACGGCCTCTTTTTCGACGATGCGGCGCTGCCCAGGCGTTGCGCCGGCGCCGGTGCGGGCAGTAGCTGGTACTGCCCGGCGAGCGTGCAGGCGCGCAGCGCCGAGCTGGCCGATCCTTACGGCAACCAAGCCGCGGTGAACTTCAGCATCCTCAGCGCCGACCTGCTCTTCGCCGCGCCCAACGTCGCCTACGCCACGCTGGGCGGCGCCGCCGGTGCGGCCGACGCCAACGCCTTCGTCTGGGGCCTGCCCTTCTTCTTCGGGCGCGGCGTCTACACCTCGATCTGGGGCCAGGCGCTGGCCACGAACGGGCCCTGGGTCGCGTTCTGATTCATTCGCCGGCGTCGTGGGCCGAGGCCACCGGCGGCACCTGCGCCGCGCGCAGCATCAGCGCGTCGATGTTGCGCACGCCCAGCTTGTTGCGGATGGCGATGATCTGGGTGCGCACCGTGCACATGGCCACGCCGTGGTCGGAAGCGATCTGGCGCGGCGCCTGGTTGCTGATGAGCGCACGCATCACGCGCCGCTCGGCCGGCGTCAGCCCGTGTTCGATGGCCAGCATCTCCAGCCCCAGCGGTGAACACAGGCTGCGCCGGCCCAGCATCAGCAGCACCACCGGCACACGCGCATCGGCCGCCGGCAGCGGCATCGCGGCCAGCATCAGGCGGTGCGGCTCGCTGCCCAGCCACAGCATGCGGCTGCGCTGGCGCAGCGCAGCGTCGCGCAGCAGCTGCAGGAATTCGTCCTGCGGCTCGTGCACGCTGCGCAGCTGGGTGTCGCACAGGCGCAGCACGCGCGAGCTGGCGAGCTCGCGCCGCGCCGCGCGGTTGGCCAGCTGCACCCGGCCCAGCGGGTCGCAGGCCACCAGGGCGCAGTCGACGCGCTCCAGCATCAGCAACGCCAGCGACGGCCGCGCGGGCTCCGCGGCAGGTTCAAGGGGCGCGTGGAACGCGGCGGGTACCACCCAGAGGTGGTTCTTGACGGCGGTGTCGATGGACATAACGGCCAGACTTTGGCGTGGGGCCCGCGCTGCGTCCTTTGGCCGGCTCTAAAAGTTGCTAAACCGCGCGGGCCGGTTCACCTCGGTGGCCAAGGCCCCGAGACCGCGTTTAGGCGCGGCTGAAGGACTTGAAGGCACGCGCTGCGGACATTGCGCTCCCAGCGGCATACCGCCGCACGGAGGACCTTCATGTCGAACCCCACAGTCTCTGCTTCGAGCGGCAAAGCCGCCTGCGGCGCCGCACTGGCCGCCGCCCTGGTGGCCGGCGCCGGCCTGTTCTTCGAACCCGCCGCACTGGCACCCGGGCAGCAGGCCGCGGTGGAGCAACTGCTGGCCCATGCCGACGCCCGCGTGGTGGGCGAGGCTTCCAGCTGCTGCCTGGCCACGCCGCCGGAAAGCCGCTGAAGGCAGGAAGGCGCCATGGCCGCACCCATCGAGCTCGGTTCCAGCCTGCGCATGAGGCCCGCCGCAGCCACGCTGGAGCGGGCGCGGCGCCTGATGCCGGCCCTGGGCATCTCGCGCGTCAGCGACATCACGCGCATGGACCGCCTGGGCCTGCCCGTCTACACCAGCATCCGGCCGCTGGGCCGCGCCTTGTGCGTGCACGCCGGAAAGGGGCTGCGCGCCGAAGAGGCCGAGGTCGGCGCGCTGATGGAAGCCGTCGAGTTCGCTGCCGCCGATGCGGCGGCCAGCCCCTGGCGGCGCCTGTGCACCAGCGTGGGCGAGCTGGCCGCGCAGTTCGGCGACGGGCTGCGCCTGGTGGACTTCGCGCCGCTCTACGGCCGCCGCATCGAAGCCGGCCAGCGCATCACCGCGGTGGCCTGCGAGGCGCTGGGCGGCGCAGGCGCGACGGTGGCACTGCCCGCCGAACTGGTGTTCGTGCCCTGGGACGGCGACGCGGCCGGGCCGCTGTTCGGCTGGTCCAGCAACGGCCTGGCCTCGGGCAACACGGTGGAAGAAGCCACGGTGCACGCGCTCTTCGAAGTGATGGAGCGCGACACGCTGGCGATGAATCGCGCCGCCGATGCGTCACTGGCCGTCGACCTGGCCACGCTGCCCGAGCCCTACCCGACGCTGGCCGCGGGCTGGCGCGCGCAGGGCGTGGAACTGGCCGTGCGCTGGCTGCCCGGCGCCTTCGGCCTGCCCTGCTTCGGTGCCTGGCTGCACGAGCGGCACAGCGAAGACGTGGACATCGCCGGTGGCTCGGGCCTGCACCTGCTGCCGCACATCGCGCTGGCGCGCGCGGTGTGCGAAGCGGCGCAGTCGCGCCTGAGCCTGATCCACGGCGGGCGCGACGACATCACGCGCTTCTACGCCCAGCGCCACGGGCCACAAGGTACCGGGCGACGCGAGGCTGCATCGCAGGTGCTGGGCCGCATCTTCGACCGCACGCGCTGCATCGACTACGCCGCGGTGCCCGCTGGCCCCACGCCGGCCGCGACCCTGCCGGCGCTGCAGGCCCAGCTGCTGACGCTGCTGCACGAGCGCGGTTTTGCCGACGTGTTCCGCCACCGCTTCGAGCTCGACCTCGAGGGCCTGGCGGTGGTGAAGGTGGTGGTGCCGCGCTGCGAGAACACCGAACAGGGCGTGCGCCGCATCGGCCCGCGCCTGCTGGCCCAGGCGCTGGCCCATGCTTGAAGTCACTCTCTACGCCGGGCCGTCCACCTACGGCCTGCCGCCCGACCTGCTGGCGGCCGCGCCGCTGCGCTGCCTGCCGCCGGTGCGCCGCGGCGACATCCAGCGCCTGTGCGAAGGCCAGGCCGAACCCGGCGTGGTGCTGATCTGCGACGGCGTGTTCCAGTGCGAGCCGGCGGTGTCGCACGCCGAGATCGGGCACGCGCTCGACGCGGGCTGGCAGGTGTGGGGCGTGTCCAGCCTGGGCGCCATCCGCGCCTTCGAGTTGCGCGAGCGCGGCATGCGCGGCTTCGGCTGGGTGCACGCGCTGTTCCAGCGCCTGCCGGGCCTGGCCGACGACGAGCTGTGCCTGCTGCACGCGCCGCAGGAGCCCTGGTTCCCGCTCAGCGAGCCGCTGGTGAACCTGCGTTATGCCCTCGAAACGCAGGGCGCCGCGCTGGGCCTCGATGCCGCAGCCGCCACGAAGCTGGTGGCCGCCGCGCGCGAACTCTGGTTCGGCGACCGCACCGAGGCCACGCTGCGCGGCCTGATGCACGAGGTGGCCGGCCTGGACACCACCCGCAGCGCCGCGCTGTGGTCGTGGCTCACCCGCCACCGGGTGAAGACGCTGGACCTGGCGGCGCTGCTGAGCCGCCGCCCTTGGTTGGCTGCGGCGCCGGCGACTCGAGCACCAGCGCCAGCATCTCGGCCGCCGGCATCGCCGCACCCACACGCATGAGCTCGGCCAGGCGCTCGGGCGGCAGCTGCTGTTGCAGCCGCGCCAGCGCTTCGTCGTGGAAGGCGGCGTCCACCGGGTCCATCTTCTCGCCGCGTTCGCGCGCGGCGCGTTCGATCCAGCCGGCCATCATCGCGGCGTCGCGCGCCTGGCCCTGGCGCGCCGCGGCCAGCGCCAGCGTGCACAGCACCAGGTGCGACACGCGCGCCAGCGTGCGCAAGGCGGCCAGGGCGGCTTCGCGCGCTTCGGCCACGCGGTTCAGGCGCAGCAGGGCCTGGGCCTGGTTGTGCAGGATGGTGCCCTTCACGCGCGGGCGCGGCTCGCCGGCCTGCAGGCACAGGGCGGCGGCCACCAGCACCTCTTCGTCGCGGCCTTCCACCAGCAGCTGGTCCATCACCTGCACCCGGCACACCGACGCCAGGGCGCTGAAACCGCAGCGTTGGGTGGCCTGTTCCAGGTCGCGCAGGCCGTCGAGCGTGCGCTCGCCGCCGTACTGCATGCCGGCGACGATGGCGCACCACAGGCGGGTGCGGTTGGGCACCTCGGCCGGCGGAATCAGGCGCCACTGCGCCAGCGCCTGCATCGCCGCGCCGGCCTGGCCGGGGCGCGATTCGTACAGCCGCACCAGCTGCGCCAGCGCGCGGTAGGCACCGGCGCTGTCGCCGATGGCGTTGAAGTCGGCCAGCGCCATCTGGGCCAGTTCGGTGCCGCGCTCGCGGTTGCCGCTGCCCTGGTGGGCCCAGCTCAGCTCCAGCAAGGCCGGGCCACGGTACGAAGGCAGGGCCTGGGCCAGCAGCGCCATCGGCAGCGGCAGCGCCGCGATCTCGGCGTTGGCGTTGTCGAAGGCGTCGATCATGCCGATGGCCGCCACCAGGCGCGCCAGCAGGTCGGGCTCGTCGGCGCCCAGCGCATAGGCCAGCGCGGCGCGCGCATTCGGGCGCTCGGGTGCGTAGCGCGCGCTCCAGTCCTCGTCGCGCAGCTGCTCCCAGTCGGCGCGCAGCGGCTCCAGCGCGTCGGCCACCACGTGGGCGTGGCGGCGCCCGATCAGCGCCGCCTCGCCGGCTTCGGCCAGGCGCTGGCGTGCGTACTCGCGCGTGCTCTCGAACAGGTAGAAGCGCTCGCGGCCATCGGGGCTGCGGTGCGCCAGCGACTTGTCCACCAGCGCCGACAGCGCGGGCAGCAGCTGCACTTCGTCCAGCGCGTCGGGGCCGGGTTCGGGGTCGCAGGCGATGCGGCGCGCCATCGCGGCGGTGAAGCCGCCGAGGAAGGGCGCCAGGCGGCGCAGCAGCATGCGTTCGGCCGGCGCCAGCAGGCCGTGCGCCCAGTCCAGCGTGCTGTGCAGGCGGTGGTGGCGCTCGGGCGCGTGGCGCGGGCCGGCCAGCAGGCGCAGGCGCTGGCCCAGCTGTTCGTGCACGCTGGCCAGGCCCACGGTGGCCACCAGGGCCGCGGCCATCTCGATGGCCAGCGGCAGGCCGTCGAGCTGGCGGCACAGGTCGGCGGCCAGGGCGACGTTGGCCGGCGTCAGCTCGAAGCGGCGGTCGGCGGCTTGCACGCGGCGGCACAGCAGATCGAGCGCGCCGCAGCGGCGCGCCTCGGCCAGCGCCGCGTCGGGCGGCGGCACCTGCAGCGGCTCCAGGCGGTAGACCTGCTCGTGCGGCAGGCGCAGCGGTGCCTGCGAGGTGGCCAGCCAGCGCAGGCCGGGCGCGCCGGCCAGCAGCAGGCGCAGCAGGTCGGCCACGGGGTCGAGCAGGTGCTCGCAGTTGTCCAGCACCACCCAGCCGCGGCGGTGCGCCAGCGCGGCCACCAGGGCCTCGGGCCCCTGTTCGGGCCCGGCCAACTCGGCACCCAGGGCGCGCGCCAGGGTGGCCACCAGGCCGGCCGGCTCGCGCAACGGCGCCAGGTCCACCCAGTGCGCGGGGCCGGGCAGCGCCCCATGCGCCTGGGCATGGGCGAGCACGGCACGCGCCAGCGAGGTCTTGCCGATGCCGCCGCTGCCGCTGAGCGTCACCAGCGCATGGCCCGCCAGGCGCTGCAGCACGGCCCGCAGGTCCTCATCGCGGCCCACCAGCACGTCGTCGGCCAGGCGCGGCAGCTCGACGGCCTTTGGCGCGGGGCTGGCGGGTGCCGCGGGCGCAGCGTCATCCAGCGCCACCGCCGCCAGCCGGTAGCCGCGCGAGGCCACGGTGCTGATGGTCTCGGCGCCCAGCAGCTTGCGCAGCGCGGCGATCTGCACCGAGACGTTGTTCTCTTCCACCACCAGGCCGGGCCAGGCGGCGTCGAGCAGCTCGTTCTTGCTGGCCACGCGGCCGCGGCGCTCCAGCAGCGCCAGCAGCACGTCGAAGGCGCGCCCGCCCACGGCCACGGCTGCGCCACCTACCAGCAGGCGGCGCTCATGCGGCCGCACTTCCCAGCCAGGGAAGCGGACGGAGTGGCTGCGCTCGGTTGGCGGCATGGGCGCGTTGTAGCAGGGCTTGGGCCGCTGGCGGCGCACCCGGAGGGGTGCCGTCCTACGAAGGGATGGGACGGACACCCGCCCACGGCGCGCCATCGGCCGATGGTGCCGGGTCGCACGGGGCCTCACATTCGGGCTTCACCACCAACGAAAGCCCGCCATGCAGACCTCGCCCCGCCAACGCCACCAAGCCCCCGCCGTCCTGCTGGCGCTGTGCGCCGCCGTGGTCGGTTTTGCCGCCCAGGCGGCCCAGGTTGCCGCGGAGCCCGGCGCCGCCGAACGCAACCGGCGCGAAGTGGCCGCCTGCCGCGACACCGCCACGCTCGAGAACCGCGCCGCCTGCCTGGAAGACGCGATGGTGGCCTACCGCGAAGCGCGGCGTGGCGCCCTGGGCGACGGTGTGGTGGTGAATGCCGCCGAACTCAAGGCCAACCTGCTGCGCCGCTGCGATGCGCTGAAGACCGCCGCCGACAAGGAAGACTGCCTGGCGCGCATGCGCGGCCAGGGCACCACCAGCGGCAGCATCGAAGGCGGTGGCATCTACCGCGAGCTGGTGACGCGCACCGTCGGCCCTGTGCCTGCCGCCCCGGCCGCCCCGGCCGCTCCGGCCACCGAGAAGGCACCCGAAAAGACCGCACCCTGACTGACCGCCGGCTCAGGCCGGCGGGGCGCGCAGCCTGACGTCCAGGCCGCCGAGTGCGGCCGAGGTGCCCGCCTGCACCGTCCAGCCCTGCGCCGCCACGATGCGCCGCACGATGGACCAGCCCAGGCCGCTGCCGCCTTGCCCGCTGCCCAGCACGCGGAAGAAGCGCTCGCCCAGGCGGCGCAGGTCGGCCTCGGCCATGCCGGGGCCGCTGTCCTGCACCCGCAGCTGCACGCTGCCGCCGTCCAGGCCCAGCGTCAGCTGCACGCGGGCGCCGGGCGGGCTGTAGCGGATCGCGTTGTCCAGCAGGTTGCGCACCAGCACGGCCAGCAGCGTGGCGTCGCCCGCCACCGCGCAGGGGGCGGCCTCCACCTCCAGCGTCTGCCCCTTGTCCAGCGCCGCCGGCGCCAGCGTCGCAGCTTCGCGCCGCACCAGCGCGGCCAGGTCCACCACCGCGCCCGCTGCCGCCGCACCCCCTTCCAGCCGCGCCAGCGTCAGCAGCTGGTCCACCAGATGGGCCGCGCGGTCGCAGCCGGCCAGGGTGGCGGCCAGTGCGTGGCGGCGTGCCGCATCGTCGCTTTCGCCCAGCGCCACCTGGGCCTGCGCGCGGATGGCGGCAATCGGCGTGCGCAGCTCGTGCGCGGCGTCGGCGGTGAAACGCCGTTCGCCGTCGACCAGCTCCGCGATGCGCACGAACAGGCCGTTGAGCGCGTCCAGCAGCGGCTGCAGTTCGGCAGGTGCGCCGGGCAGCTGCAGCGGCTCGGTGGCTTGCGGCCGGCGTTCCGCCAGGCGCTGCGACAGGCCGCGCAGCGGCGTGAGGCCATAGCGCACCGCGCCCCACACGGCCAGGCCCAGCAGCGGCAGCGCCAGCGCCAGCGGCAGCAGCGTGCCGCGCAACACGGCATGCAGGATCTCGGCGCGCGAATCGAGCCGTTCGCCGACGAAGACCCGCACGTCGCGCTCGGCACCGAGTGCACTGAAGACACGCCAGTCGCGGCCGTCCAGGCGCACGGTCTCGAAGCCGGCGCGGGCCTGCAGGCCCTGGCTGGACATGGGCCGGTCGGGTGCGTTGGCCGAGCGCAGCGTGAGCCGCCCTTCGTGAAAGACCTGGAACACCGCACGCGGTGCATAACGGTGCAGGTTGGGGGCATTCAGGTCATGGTCTTCGTCGCCCACGTCGGGCGCCTGCTGCACCACCAGCAGCGCGGCGGCCTGCGCCAGGTGCCCGTCGAGCAGTTCGTCGAGTTCGTGGCGGGCGTCGAGCCAGGTGAAGACGGCCGCCGCCAGCCACACCAGCGTCACCACGCCCAGCACCAGCAGCAAAAGGCGCCGCTGCAGCGAGTGCGGCTTCATGCCGGCGCGTCGCGGCGCAGCGTGTAGCCGACGCCGCGCACGGTCTGGATGAGCCCGCTGCCGAGCTTGCGGCGCAGGTTGTGGATGTGCACTTCCACCGCGTTGCTGTCCACCTCCTGGCCCCAGCCGTACAGGTGCTGCTCGATCTGCTCGCGCGACAGCACCTGGCCGGGCCGCAGCATCAGCACCTGCAGCAGGTCGAACTCGCGTGCCGACAGCATCACCGAGGCGCCGTCCAGCGTGACGCAGCGCGTGGCCGGCTCCATCACCACGCCCTGCGCCTGCAGCTGCTCCTGCGGCTGGCCGTGCGCGCGGCGCACCAGGGCGCGCAGGCGCGCTGCCAGTTCGTGCAGGTCCACCGGCTTGACCACGTAGTCGTCGGCGCCGCCGTCGAGGCCGCGCACGCGGTCGGGCACGGCGTCGCGGGCGGTGAGCACCAGCACCGGCACGGTGACGCCGGCGCGGCGCACGCTGGACAGCACGTCCAGGCCGTCCATCAGCGGCAGGCCCAGGTCGAGCACCGCGGCGGCATAGGGTTCGGCGCGCAGCTCGCGTTCGGCAGCCCGGCCGTCGCGCACCCAGTCGACCTGGAAACCGGCCTGGCGCAGGCCGGCGCGCAAACCGTCGCCCAGCAGGGTGTCGTCTTCGGCGAGCAGGATGCGCATGGGGTGATTGTCAGTCGCGATCGCCATCGCCGTGGCGCTGTTCGACCGCCGCCAGCGGCGGGTTCGGCGCGGCCTGCCACTGCAGCCACCAGAAGCCCAGCACGGCCGCCACCAGCAGCGCAGCCACGCTGCGCCAGGCGCTGCGTATGCCCTCTTGCGGCGCCACCTTGGCGCGGCCGCTGAACATCGCGCCCACCAGGTTGCGCTTCTGCAGCACGCTGGCCGCGGCCACGCCCAGCAGGTGCACGCCCACCAGCAGCAAGAGCCCGTTGGCGGCCACCTCGTGCACCTCTTCCATCAGCTCGCCGCCGATGTCGTTGAAGTGGGCCCAGCCGCTGGCACCGGCCGCCAGCGTCAGCACCAGCATCGCGACGATGGCCAGCGCGCCGGCCGGGTTGTGGCCGGCGGCGTGTTCGGGCTCGCGGGCGATCAGCGCTTTCAGATGCGCCCAGGCCGCGCGCGGGCCGCGCACGAAGCTGGCAAAACGCGCGTGGCGCGTGCCCACCAGGCCCCAGACGAGGCGGAAGGCCACCAGGCCCAGCATGGTGTAGCCCAGGGTCACGTGCACCAGGCGCCAGCGTTCGCTTTCCGCCGTGAGCCAGGCGCCGGCAAAGCTCAGCACCATCAGCCAGTGGAAGACGCGCACCGGCGCGTCCCACACCAGCTGGCGGCTAGCGGGGGATGTGGATGGCATGTTCATCGAAATCTCCTTGCGCGGCGCCGCCGTGGCAGGCACCGCAGTTGGCTGCGCTCTTCACCGCCGGGCGCGCCCAGACGGCGGGGGCCACTTCGCGGTGTTCACGCTGGAACCACGCGCTGCGCGTGATGCGGTGCTCGGGCGGTGTCTCGCGGGCGCGTTTGCCGTTCGCGGCATTCGCGGCGAGCCAGCTGCCGATCAGGCCCGTGGTGGCGGCGTCCAGGCTGGCGTCGCTGCCGTAGTGGTGTTTCAGGTCGCCCGCCAGCGCCTGCCAGCTGGCGGCCGGCAGCAGCCAGGCCGGGTAGGCGAGGTGGCAGCCGCCACATTCCTGCGCCACCGCCGGCGGCATCGGCGCGCTGGCGCGGCGTTTCTCGCCGTCGGCCACTGCCGGCAGGGCCAGCAATGCCAGCAGCAGGGCCGCCAGCGTCTTCATCGGTCTCTTCATCGGTTCACCTTTCAAGGTTTGAGCGTCACCAGCCAGGCCAGCACGTCGGCCTTCTCGCCGGCGCTGCACTCGCGGCCCAGCACGTCGTTGCAGTTGCGGCGGAACCACTTCTCTGTCTTCGCCGCGTCGGCAAAACGCTGGGCGTTGGCGGCCGGCGCCAGCGGGGTGATGTCCTTGCCGGTGGCCGCGTGGCGCCCGCCGGCGACAGGCACGGCACCGTGGCACGAAGCGCAGCTCCAGTCGCGCCCGGCCGGGCGCTGGTTGAAGAAGGCCTGGCCGCGCGCCGGCATGGCGGCGGCGCCGGCCTGCGCGCTGTAGCCGGCCAGCAGGTCGGCCGGCGTGGCGGCCAGGGCCTGCGCCGCGGCCAGGGCCAGGGCGGCGGCGGCGCTGCGCAGCAGGGGGAAGGTGGGGCGTGGTGTGTCCATGCCCGGCATGTTCCGGTGTGGCCCTTATCGCGGTCTTAAACCGGTTGGGCGCCGTTCGGCGTCAGAATCGGTGCCTAGAGGAACGGAGAGCTGCCCTTGGACCTGAAAGTGCCCATCGCCATCACGGACGAACTGAGCGAGGAAATCATCACCTCCACCGGCCAGCTCAACCTGGCCAGCGGCGAGATCTCGCAGGTCACCTACGACGACTACGACTTCGCCGCACGCGGCCTGCCGTTCGAGAGCGAGGACTACGAGTTCACCAGCGGCACCCTGTCCAACCAGGGCAAGGACGTCGAGTTCCGCATCGACGTCAACACCGTCACCGGCCAGTACTCGGTGAGCGCCAGCGAACTGCTGGAGATCAAGGTGCGTGCCGCGGCGCTGTTTGCCGGCGTCAGCGGCAAGGCGCTGGTGGCGCAGGCCGAGGCCAAGCCGGCCGCCGCGCCGCCCAAGCGGGCCGGGCGCCGGCCCGGGCCGTACCACTGATCACGGCCCGCCGAGTCAGGCGCAGCAGGCCGCAGCCCCTTCCTCGCGCGCCACGCCCACGCCGCAAACCCCGGTTTGCGGCAGGTCCAGTTCCACCCGGTCGGCGGCCTGCAGGTCGCCGGCGATCGCCGCCACCACCGAACGCGCCTGCTCGAAGCCGGTGGCCATCAGGAAGGTGGGCGCGCGGCCGTAGCTCTTCACGCCCAGCGTGTAGAAACCCGGCTCGGGGTGCGCCAGCTCGCGGTGGCCGTGCGGGCGCACGGTGCCGCAGCTGTGCTGGTTGGGGTCGATCAGCGGGCCCAGCGCTTCGGTGGATTCGAGCCAGGGGTCGAGCTTCAGGCGCAACTCGCCCACCATCGCCAGGTCGGGGCGCTGGCCGGTGGCGCACACGATCTGGTGGATGCCACTCACTTGCAACGCTTGGCCTTCGGGTCCGCTGCCCTGCACCGTCAGCGTGTCGCCTTCGCGCCGCACGGCGCTGATGCGCAGGCCGCTGATGAACTCCAGCCCGCCGCCCGCCTGCAAGGCCTGCAGCGCCGAGCCGAGCGCACCACGCGCCGGCAGCGCGTCGGCGGCACCACCGCCGTACACACGCTGCAGCACCGGCGAGCGCACGGCCCAGGCCAGCTGCGTGCCGGGTTCGCTGCGCGCCAGCTCGGCCAGCGCCAGCAGCGCGTTGGCGGCCGAGTGGCCCGCACCCACCACCAGCGTGCGCCGGCCGGCGTAGCGCGCGCGGTCACGGCCCAGCACGTCGGGAATGCCGTAGTAGATGGCCGCGGCGTTTTCGCGTTCACCCGGCGCCGGCAGGCCGTCGGCGCCCAGCGGGTTGGGTGTGCCCCAGGTGCCGCTGGCGTCGATGACGGCGCGAGCACGGAACTGCACCGGCTGGCCGTTCTGCAAGGCGCGCAGGACGAAGGGCGCCCGTTCGCGGCCGGCGCTCTTGACCTTGTCGAAACCCTCGCGGCTGATGGCCGTGACGCGCGTGTTCAGGTGCAGTGCGCGCGCCACCGCGGGCAGCGCGGCGTAGGGCGCAAGCACCTGCTCGACGATCTCGCGCGCCAGCGGCAGCTGGTCGGCCGGCGGCGCGGTCCAGCCCCGCGCCTGCAACTGCGCGGCCATGGCGGCGTCGACGCCGTAGCGCCAGGGCGAGAACAGGCGCACGTGGCCGTGGTCGAGCAGGTGGGCGCCGACGGAGCCGGCGGCTTCGAGCAGCAGCGCGTCGATGCCGCGTTCGATCAGCCGCGCTGTGGCGGCCAGGCCCACCGGGCCGGCGCCGATCACGGCCACGGGCAGTTTCGGATCGCCACAGCCGCACCCGCCGGCGCCGGCGGCCTTGGCCTGGGCATCTTTCGCGCAGCAGGCGCCGCTGGCGGCGGGAGCGGGGCCGCCGCAGCAGCTGGACTTGGAGGCAGTGTTCAAGAGCTTCTCCATCAATCAAAGACCGGCACCCATCGGCCGTAGCTTCATTGACGGGGCAACCTCAGGAAAGACGCAAACCCGTGCAGCGTGAACCGTCGCCGCAGCGCGAAGGCGGCGGCACGCGGCGCCGGTAGCCGCTGATCGTCGAGCCCGCCATGAACACCTGGCAGCAGGCTTCCACCAGCCGGCGCAGCTGCTCGCGGCCGCGCTGCACGCGCGACTTGGCGCCCGACAGCGACACCCCCAGGCGCTGCGCCACCTCGCGCTGCGGCAGGCCTTCGAGTTCCGACCAGCGCACCGCGTCGCGGTACAGCGGCGGCAGCTGCTCCACCATCGCCGGCAGGCAGGGCGCCAGGCGCTGCACCGGCTGGTCCTCGGGCTCTTCGGCAGCCAGGTCTTCGGGCAGTTCCTCGAAGGGCCGGCGCGCGCGGTGGTGGTCGATGACGCGGTGCGCAGCCGAACGTGCCAGCCAGGCCGGCAGGCGCTCGGCATCGCGCAGCTGCGCCAGCGCCTCGTGGGCGTGCAGCAGCACGTCCTGCACGATGTCTTCGGCCTCGTGGCGGTCGTTCACGCGGCGCGCCACGAAACGGCGCAGCGCGGCGCGCTGCTGCGCCCAGTCGATCCGGGTTGGTGATTCCATGCTTCGACTTTAATGGAAATGTTGGATGCGTCAAGGCCGGTGAACCACCGATCCGCGGCAGATGCAGCCTGTCCGGCGCTGCGGCGGTTCGGGCGCCCGGCGCTTGAGGCGGTGACGGCCGCCGCCACAATGCGCCCCACCTGAACCCCCGCAGAGCCCGACGCATGAGCATGATGTACCGACCCCTGACCCTGGCGCTGCTGGTGCTGGCCGGCGCCACCCTGGCCGGCTGCGCCGCCACCCCGCCCGCGGCCGAGGTGCCGTTGATCGAACGCGCCAAGCTGTTCGGCAACCCCACGCGCGCCGCTGCGCGCATCAGCCCCGACGGCCAGTGGCTGGCCTGGATCGCGCCGCGCGACGGCGTGATGAACGTGTGGGTGGCGCCGCTGGCCGACCTGGCGCAGGCGCGCGCGCTCACCGACGAGAAGCAGCGCCCCATCCGCAGCGCCTTCTGGTCGCCCGACTCCAAGACCGTGCTCTACGTCAACGACAAGGGCGGCGACGAGAACTACCTTCTCTATGGCGTCAGCGTCGCCGGCGGCGCGGCCAAGTCGTACACCCCTTTCGAGAAGACGCGCGTGCGCGTGATGGCCATCAGCCCGCAGGTGAAAGACCGCATCCTGGTGGCCGTGAACAACCGCGACCCGCGTTACCACGACGTGTACAGCCTGGACATGGCCAGCGGCCAGCTCACCCTGGTGCTGAAGAACGAAGGCTACGGCCGCCTGCTGGCCGACGCCGGCCTGAACGTGCGCCTGGCGCAGAAGTCGCGCCCCGACGGCGGCGCCGAGTTCTTCCGCGTGGTGAACAACAAGGTCGAGGCCACGCCTTTCTCGCAGGTGGGCCTGGAAGACTCGCAGACCACGCAGCCGCTGGATTTCACCAGCGACGGCAAGACGCTCTACTGGGCCGATTCGCGCGGCCGCAACACCGCCGCGCTGGTGGCGCAGGACCTGGCCAGCGGCCAGACCACCGTGGTGGCGCAGGACGCCCGCGCCGACATCGACGACGCGCTCTTCGACCCGCGCACCGGCCGCGCCCAGGCCTTCTCGTCGAACTACCTGAAGGCCGAGTACCAGGCGCTGGACCCGGCCATGAAGGCCGACCTGGCACTGCTGCAGAGCCAGATCAAGGGCCAGTTCAACATCACCTCGCGCAGCGACGCCGACGACAAGTGGCTGCTGACGGTGGACAACGTCACCGCGCCGGTCTCCACCTGGCTGTTCGAGCGCGGCAGCAAGAAGCTGACGCAGCTGTTCGTGACGCGGCCCGAGCTCGAAGGCGCGCCGCTGGTGCCCATGCACACGCTGGAGCTGAAGTCGCGTGACGGGTTGACCATGCCGTCCTACCTCTCGCTGCCCAAGGCCGCCGACCCCACGGGCAGCGGCAAGGCGACGAAACCCGTGCCGATGGTGCTGCTGGTGCACGGCGGCCCCTGGGCGCGCGACACCTACGGCTTCGACCGCCTGCACCAGTGGCTGGCCAACCGCGGCTACGCAGTCCTGGCCGTCAACTTCCGCGGCAGCACCGGCTTCGGCAAGAGCTACGTCAACGCGGCCGACCTGCAGTGGGGCCGCAAGATGCACGACGACCTGCTCGACGCCGTGGCCTGGGCGGTGAAGGAAGGCATCACCACGCGCGACAAGGTGGCCATCATGGGCGGCAGCTACGGCGGTTACGCCACGCTGGCCGGCCTGGCCTTCACGCCCAAGGAGTTCGCCTGCGGCGTCGACATCGTCGGCCCCTCGAACCTGTTCACGCTGCTCAAGTCCATCCCGCCCTACTGGGAAGACTTCAAGCAGCAGGCCTACCGCCGCATGGGCAACCCCGACACCGAAGCCGGCCGCGCACTGCTGAAGGAGCGTTCGCCGCTGAACTTCGCGGCCCAAATCGAACGCCCGCTGCTGATCGGCCAGGGTGCCAACGACCCGCGCGTGAACATCGCCGAGAGCGACCAGATCGTCGACGCGCTGAAGGCCAACAAGATCCCCGTGACCTACATCGTCTTCCCCGACGAAGGCCACGGCTTCGCGCGGCCGCCCAACAGCATCGCCTTCTTCGCGGTGACCGAGAACTTCCTCGGCCGCTGCCTGGGTGGGCGCAGCGAGCCCATCGGCGGCACCGTGAAGGCCTCCACGGCGCAGGTGCGCCACGGCGCCGAGTTCGCGCCGGGGCTGGCCGAAGCCATCGCGAAGTGAGCGTGCAGGGCCGCGCCGATCTGGCGCGGCCTTGATCCGCATCGTCCCGGCCGCCCGGTCGAGGATGAAAATGGCGGCGCCATGGCCCCGCCCCCCCCACCGCCCAGCCCGGCCGCCACGCTGCCCGACGCCCACCTGCGCACGGCCGCCGAGGTGGCCGTGCACTTCGGCGTCGAGGTGCACAACGGCCTGGCCGCCAAGGAAGCGGTGGCGCGGCTCGAACGCCATGGTTTGAACCGCCTGCCCGAAGCGGCGCCGCGCCCGCTGTGGAGCCGGCTGCTGGAGCCCTTCCGCGACTTCATGATCCTGGTGCTGCTGGCCGCGGCCGTGATCTCGGGCTTCATCGGCGAGCTCACCGACACCGTGGTCATCGTGCTGATCGTGCTGATCAACGCGGCCATCAGCCTGTGGCAGGAATGGCGTGCCGAGCAGGCGCTGGCCGCCTTGCAGCTCATGGCCGCGCCGCAGGCCACGGTGCGGCGCGAAAGCGGCCGTGTGCAGCAGGTGGGCAGCGAACAGCTGGTGCCCGGCGACGTGGTGCTGCTGGAGGCCGGCCACCGCGTGCCGGCCGACCTGCGGCTTCACGAATCGGCGGCGCTGCGGGTGGACGAATCGGCGCTCACCGGCGAATCGTCCACCGTGCAGAAGCAGCACGCACAGCTGCCCGAAGGCGACAGCGCTTTGGGCGACCGCCTCAACATGGCCTTCCAGGGCACCCTGGTCACGCAGGGCCGCGCCACCGGCCTGGTGGTGGCCACCGGCCGCCACACCGAACTGGGCCGCGTGGCCACGCTGCTGAGCGACACGCCCTCGCGCGCCACGCCGCTGCAGCTGCGGCTGGCCGCCTTCGGGCGCCAGCTGTCCATCGGCGCGCTGGCCATCTGCACGCTGATCTTCATCATCGGCGCGCTGCGCGGCGAGCCGCTGCTGCTGATGGCGCTCACCGCCATCAGCCTGGCGGTGGCCGCCATTCCCGAGGCCCTGCCGGCGGTGGTGACCGTGCTGCTGGCGCTGGGCGCGCGGCGCCTGGTAGCCGTGCAGGCGCTGGTGCGCAAGCTGCCAAGCGTGGAGACGCTGGGCTCGGTGGACGTGATCTGCTCCGACAAGACCGGCACGCTGACGCAGAACCGCATGACGCTGCGTGAACACCGCAGCTTCGAAGGGGATGGTGGCGCGCTATGGGCGGCCGTGGCGTTGTGCAACGACGCCGGCAGCGGCCCCGAAGGCTGGACCGGCGACCCCACCGAAACCGCGTTGCTGCAGGGTGCGCAGGATGCCGGGGTCGACATCGGGGCATTGCGCACGCTCTGGCCGCGCGGCCACGAATGGCCCTTCGATGCCGAACGCAAGCGCATGGCCACGCTGCATGCCGGGCCCGAGGGCCGTATCGCCTACGTCAAGGGCGCGCCCGAGACCCTGCTGCCGCGCTGCTCGGGCGACACCGGCGAAGCGCTCACGCTGGCCGAGGCCTGGGCCACACAAGGCATGCGCGTGCTCGCCGTGGCGCGCCGCGAGGCGCCCGCGGGCAGCGAGGCGCAGGACGCCGAGGCCTTCGAGCGGGGCCTGCAGCTGCTGGGCCTGGTGGGCCTGATCGACCCGCCGCGCCCCGAGGCCCGTGCGGCCGTGGCCGAGTGCCGCGCCGCCGGCATCCGCCCGGTGATGATCACCGGCGACCACCCCGCCACCGCACGCGCCATCGCGGCCGACCTGGGCATCGTCGACACGGCCGACGCCCCCGCGCTCAGCGGCCCCGAACTGGCGCGGCTGGACGACGCGGCTCTGGCCGCCGCCGTGGCGCAGGTGTCGGTGTACGCCCGCGTCGACCCGGCGCAGAAGCTGCGCATCGTGCAGGCGCTGCAGGCGCTGGGCCGCTTCGTGGCGATGACGGGCGACGGCGTCAACGACGCGCCCGCGCTGCGCGCCGCCGACATCGGCGTGGCCATGGGCCGCGGCGGCACCGACGTGGCGCGCGAGGCTTCGAGCCTGGTGCTGCTGGACGACAACTTCGCCACCATCGTGGCCGCGGTACGCGAAGGCCGGCGCATCTTCGACAACATCCGCAAGTTCGTGCGTTATGCGCTCACCGGCAACTCGGGCGAGATCTGGGTGCTGTTCCTGGCGCCGCTGGTGGGGCTGCCGATACCGCTGCTGCCTATCCACATCCTGTGGGTGAACCTGGTGACCGACGGCCTGCCCGGCCTGGCGCTGGCCGCCGAACCGGCCGAACGCGGCGTGATGCAGCGCCCGCCACGCCCGGTGGGCGAGAACATCTTTGCGCAGGGCCTGTGGCAGCACGCGCTGGCCATCGGCCTCTTGATGGGCGGCCTGTGCCTGGCGGTGCAGGCCTGGGTGCTGGGCGCAGGCGGGCCCGACGCGTCGGTGCGCGCGCAGACCATGATCTTCACGGTGCTGACGCTGGCGCAGATGGCGCACCTGCTGGCCATCCGCTCCGAGCGCGACTCGCTGTTCAGCCAGGGCCTGGCCAGCAACTGGCCGCTGCTGGGCGCCGTGCTGCTGACGCTGGCGCTGCAGCTGGCCACGATCTACGTGCCGGCGCTGCACCCGATCTTCCGCACCATGGCCCTGTCGGCCGCTGACCTGGCGCTGTGTTTCGGCGCCGCCGGCATCGTGTTCGTGGCGGTGGAGATCGAAAAGGCCTGGCGCCGACGCTGGCGCTGAAGTTGACTCAGCCCGCCGTGTCGGCCTGCGCCTTGCCGCGGCGGCGCGGCCGGGCGAAGTCCCACCAGGGCAGCGCATGCGTGAGCGACAGCACCTCGCCGCCGCGCTGCACGCTGCAGCCGGCCAGACCCGCCACGGCGTCGGCCCAGGGCCTGGAGGCCAACACCTCGCGCAGCGTGGTGACGGCCGGGCTGTCGAGCGCCGGCTTCAGGCACACCAGGTAGTAGTCTTCCTGGGCCAGCGGCACGAAGCCCAGGCCGAACTCGCGCGCCGCGGCTTCCACGCCCAGGCCCACGTCGGCCTGGCCCGAAGCGACCGTGGCGGCCACGGCCATGTGGGTGTCTTCAACGCGCGTCTCGTAGCCGTCGATGCGGCGCAGGTCGTTGCCGCCGGCCTGGGCCAGGTGTTCCAGCAGCAGGCGCGTGCCCGAGCCGGTCTGGCGGTTCACGAAGCGCAAGCGGCCTTCGCACAGGTTCTGCCAGGTCGGCACGTCGGGGCAGCTCTTGCCATACATCAGCCCCTGCAGCCGGCTGTGGCTGCCGATGAGCTTGTGCAGCCCCGGCTTGAGCAGCGGGCGCAAGGCCTGTGCGAACACCGTGCTGCCTTGCGGCAGGCGCGGCACGTGGAAGCCGGCCAGCTGGCAGCGGCCCTCATTGAGCGCCCGCAGCGCATCGGCACTGCCGGCGAAGTTGATCGACAGGTGCACCTTGCGCCGCGCCGCCAGGCCCTGCAGGCGCGGCAGCGCCAGGTCGTGGCTGGCTGCGGTCTGCACCACTTCGAAACCGGCCTCGCCCGCCTGCTGGAAGGCATGCTGCAGTTCGCTGCGCAGCGCTTCCAGGTGCGGCGCCATGCGCACACGCGCCTGGCGTTCGGCCCACATCAGGCGCAGCGCATAAGGTGTGAGCGTGGCGCGGGTGCCGCGGTTCCACAGCACCAGCGGCTCGCCCAGCTCCTCTTCCCACTTGCGCAGGGCGCCCCAGACATAGCGGTACGACAGGCCCATGGCCTCGGCCGCATGTTTGATGGAGCCGTGCGCCTGCAGCGCGGCGAGCGTGTCGAAGAGTGGATGGTCGATGCTGGCGCCGGGCTGCGCCGTGGGCTCGAAGGCGTAGCGCAGGTGGATGTGCGGAGCGGACATGAGCCCCATGTTGCCACCCCGCACCGCGCCAGCGTATGCACACGCCGACATATCGAATTGCGAAGCGCCTTCCGAAACAATCGCCAGGCCCCTTCCCTGCGGCCCCGCCCGCGCCATCGAGACGTCCCATGAACCCGACCCCTTCCTTCCCCCGCCGCGCCCTGCTGGCGCTGGCCTGGCTCTGCGCCGCCTTCGGCAGCACCGCGCACGCGCAGGAGCGCAGCATCGTGATGGCCTCCACCACGTCCACCGAACAGTCGGGCCTGTTCGCACACCTGCTGCCGGCCTTCAAACGCGCCAGCGGCATCGACGTGCGCGTGGTCGCCCTGGGCACCGGCCAGGCCCTGGACACCGGCCGCCGCGGCGACGCCGACATCGTCTTCGTGCACGACCAGGCCGCCGAGGAGAAGTTCGTCGCCGAAGGCTTCGGCCTCAAGCGCACGCCCGTGATGTACAACGACTTCATCCTCGTCGGCCCCAAGGCCGACCCCGCGGGCACACGCGGCGCCGACGTGGCCACCGCACTTGGCAAGCTGGCCGCCGGCAAGGAAGTCTTCGTCTCGCGCGGCGACAAGAGCGGCACCCACGCCGCCGAGCTGCGCTACTGGAAGACCGCCAACGTCGACATGGCCGCCGCCAAACCCGCCGGCTACCGCGAATGCGGCTGCGGCATGGGCCCGGCGCTGAACATGGCCTCGTCGATCAACGGCTACACCCTGGCCGACCGCGGCACCTGGCTCAGCTTCAAGAACCGCGGCGATCTCGCCATCTTGGTGGAAGGCGACAAGCGCCTCTTCAACCAGTACGGCGTGATCGTGGTCAACCCGGCCAAGCACCCGCACGTGAAGCAGGCGCTGGCGCAGGCCTTCGCCGACTGGGTGGTGTCGGCCGAGGGCCAGGCCAGCATCGCGGCCTACAAGATCGAAGGCCAGCAGCTGTTCTTCCCGAACGCGCCGCGCTGAAGCCGCCGCTCAGCCCGTGATCTCGCGCGCGCTGATCGTGTACTTGAAGCTGTCGGGCGCCAGCTCGTCGAAGCGGCCGCTGCTGTTCTCGCCGTTGGGGTACATGAAGAAGGGCAGCGTGCCCTTGCCGGCACTGCCGGGCAGTGTCACGTCGTGCGCGTTGTTCCAGCCCACCCAGTTGCCTTCCCAGCGCCCGAACAGGCTCTTCTTCACCGGCGCCACCACCGGGTGCTGGTTGTCCTTGATCCACTCGGCCGTTTCCTGGCGCGCCACCTTCAGCACGTCGGCCGGGTCCATCGCCACCCAGCCGTGGGTCTTCAGGAAGACCTCGGCGCGGCAGTGCTGCGCCCCCTTCAGGTTGGCCGAATTGGCGCCCAGTTCCTTGTAGCCGAAAGCCGAAGGCGCCAGGCGCAGGCCGTAGATGTCGCGCGCCGGAATGCCGCTGGCGCGGCACAGGCCGACAAAGATCGCGTTCAGGTCGGCGCACTTGCCGCCCAGGTTGCCGCTCTCCAGCATGGCCTTGATGTCGCCGTTGCCGCAGCCGCGCGTCTTGGGTTCGCGGTGGGCGTTGGCCACCACCCACTCGTAGATCGCCTGCACCTTGCTCAGCTCGGTCTTGCTGCCGCGCGTGGCGTCCAGCGCCGTCTTCTTGACGATGCCGTCCAGCGGCAGCAGCTCGCTGGGCGCCAGCGCGGCACGCAGCAGCGCCGGGTCTTCGCTCGCTTTGAGGTTGCGCGACCAGTCCACCGCACGCCCGCGCGTGCGCAGCCGGCTGGTCAGCACCACGGTGGGGGTGGCGGTGCTTTCGCTGAACTCGGCGTAGAGCATGCGCACGCCACTCTTGGGGTCGGCCACCAGCCTGGCACTGCTGGTGTTGCCGGACCAGCCGTTGTCCAGCGGCTGCTGCCACTCGCTTTGAAGGTCAGGCACCGGCAGCCAGACCTTGCTGATGCCCTTGACGTCGGCCACGTTGACCGTGGTGGTCAGCTCGAACGTGCGCCAGGCGCCGGGTTCGGGCTCGAAGCGGCGCTCCTGCGCGTAGGCAGGCAGGGGCAGCGCGGCGGCAGCGGCGCCGGCTTTCAGCACGGTGCGGCGGTTAAGGGTCATGGGGGGTGATCTCCAGTGGGGGTATCGGGTATGGGTCACAGCAGCGGGGCGATCCACGAACGCGCAGCGGCGCCCGTCCAGTCGCATTCGCCGGTGACGACAAAACGCGCGCGGCCGTCGCGGCCGATGGCGATGGTGCTGGGGAAGACGCGCACGCCGAAAGCGCGCGAGGCGGCGCCGTCGACGTCGCGCAGCACGCGCAGGCTCAGGGCCGAGCTGTCGAGGAAGCGGCGCACCGCGGCGTCGGTCTCGCGGAAGTTCACGGCGATGACCTGCAGGCGGTCCTTCTCGTGGCGCTGCTCCAGCAGTTCCAGCGAAGGCATCTCGGCGCGGCAGGGTTCGCACCAGCTGGCCCAGAAGTTCACGATCACGACCTGCCCGCGTGCGTCGGCCAGGCGCCAGCGGCCGCCATCGTGGACGGGCAGGTCCAGCGCCAGCGTGGGCTGGCGCGGCGGCCAGGGGCGCGGCCGCGGACCTTCGTCGACGGCCGCGGCACAGGCCGGCCACAGGGTGGCCAGCCCACCGAGGGCGCGGCGGCGTGTGAGGGCGGTAGTCAAGGTCGAGGGATCTTCAGGGGCGGAGATGGGGCGCTTCAAAGCGCCCGGCATTCTCAGGCAGGACGGAACGTCCCTGTTGCCTTGGAAGCGCCTGCGGCCCGGCGGCTCAGCCCCGGTAGCCCGGATCTTCCCGGTCCACCAGCCGCTGCAGTGCGGCGAAAGCGTCCTGCCCCGCGCCGTAGCGCGCGTCGAACTGCAGCGAGTCACGCACGCAGGCGCGCAGCACGGTTTCGGGGATGGGCCGCACGGCGCCCATGCTGGTGGAAGCCAGCTGCACCTCGCAGGCACGCTGCAGCAGCCACAGCAGCGCGAAGGCCTGCGGCAGCGTGGCGCCCATCACCACCGGGCCGTGGTGGCGCAGCAGCAGCACCGGGCTGTCGCCGGCGCTCTGCAGGATGCGCGCGCCTTCCTCGGCATGCACGGTGATGCCTTCGAAGTCGTGGTACGCCACCTTGCCGAAGAGCTGAGCGGCGTAGAAGTTGGTGAAGGCCAGGCCCTGGTCCAGGCAGCACACGGCCATGGTGGGCGTGGTGTGCACGTGCATCACGCAGTGGACGTCGGGCTTGAGGCGGTGAATGGCGCCGTGGAAGGTGATGCCGGCCGGGTTGATGGGCCAGTCGCTGCTGCCGACGATGGCGCCGCCTTCATCCACCTTCACCAGGTTGCTGGCGGTGACCTCGCTGTAGTGCAGGCCGAAGGGGTTGATC
>CAYREA010000006.1:0-78008 GCA_964423075.1 uncultured Rubrivivax sp.
TCGGCCACGTAGTAGCGCAGCAGGAAGTTGTGCATGCTGTACTCGAAAGGCACGGCGAACTTGAAACCCTTCCAGTCGGCCGGGTTGCGCTTGTCCTTGTGCTTCACGCCCAGCGTGATGGCCTGGCCGTTGGTGTTCTGGATGGTGGCCACGTTCATGGGCGTGGCTACGCTGCCCAGGCCCAGGCTGATGGCAAGCGGCATCGGGCTCAGGAAGTGCGTGGCGTCGTACTCCTTGTTGATCATCTTGTCGCGGATCAGCGCCCAGCCCGCCGTCTTGACCACCTCGACGTTCAGGCCCTGCTTCGAATAGAAGCCCAGCGGGTGCGCCATGATCAGCGGCGTGGCGCAGGTGATGGGGATGAAGCCGATCTTCAGATCCTTCTTCTCCAGCGGCCCACCGCCGCCCTGCGCCAACGCCTGCAGCGAAGCGATGGGCAGCACGCTGCCGATGGCCGCGGCTGCGGTGTTGCGGCCCACGGCGCGCAGGAAGCGGCGGCGCAGCGCGTCCTGCGGGAACAGCGCCTTGATGAGCGAGGCTTCGACGAACTCGCTGATGCGCGCGGCCACGTCGGGCTGCTCGCTGTGTGCGCGCAACTCGGCCGCGGCGTGCTCGGCGGGTGTGCTGTGCGCACCGCAACTGCAGCGCAGGGTGAGCGGGCGGTTGGCGTCGTAAGGGTCCAGTTCGGGTGTCATCGCGGCTACTCCAGCTTGCAGGGCATCGTAGGAACGCAGGGCGCCTTGCAAAATCGAGGCCGGCCGGAAAGCGCTGTAGGGCTGGCCCTACAGCGGCCGCTGCGGCGGCAAAAAAGCACGGGCCGGGTGCCGGTTGCGGCCTTTTTTGACGCTGGATCGTCAAGGCAACGGCCTAAAGTCGTGGGCCGTCGCGCCCATCCCGCGGCGGGCAGGTCTTTGATGAACGACACCTTCATTTCCTGGGCCGCCACGCTGCTGGCCATCGTCACCGTGGCTGCCATCGTGGTCACGGTGGTGGTGCGCGAGCGCCGCCGGCGCGAGGCCTCTGCGCAGCGCGAGCTGGCCCAGCAGATGGCGCTGATCGAAGCGCAGCGCCACGCCACCGAGCTGGCCGCCCAGCGCGCCGCCGCGCAGGAAGCCGGCCAGCGTGCCGCCGAACGCGAAGTGCGCCAGGCCGCGGAGCGCGCCGAACGCCAGGCCGCTGCCCTGCGCGAGGCGCAGGCCCGCGAAGCCGCCGCCCGTGAAGCCGCGGCGCGCGAAGCCTGGATGCGCGAAGAGGCCGAACGCGCCGCCGCCGCCGAACGCGAGGCTGCCGCCCGCAAGGCTGCGGCCGACGAAGCGCGGCGCCAGGAGGCCGAGCGCTACATCGCCGAGCTGCACGCGCGCGAACGCGAGATCGAAGCCGCCGAACGCGAGGCCGCCGAGCTGGCCGAACGCCGCCGCGCCGAAGAAGAAGCCGCCGTGCTGGCGCGGCGCCGGTTTGCCGAGCTGGCCGCCGCCGAAGCCGCGCGCCGGGCCGCCGAACAGAAGGCGGCCGAGACGGAAGCCGAGGCGGCGCGTGCCGCGGCGCTGAAGGCCGCACAGCAACGTGCCACGGAACAACGCGCGGCCGAAGAGCAGAAGCAACGTGCCGCCGCCGAACAGGCGGCCGCCGCGGCCCGTGCAGCAGCAGCAGCCGCCGCCGCTGCCCGGCCCGTGGCGCCGCCTCTGCGCCCGCGCACGCCGGAGGAGACGCTCGTGATGGTGGCCGACGACTCCAAGGTCGTGCGCGTCAAGACCAGCCGCCTGCTGGCGCAGCACCGCTACCGCGTGGTGCTGGCCGAAGACGGCGCGCAGGCCGCGCAGCTGATCGACCAGGAAGTGCCGCTGGTGCTGATCACCGACGTCGAGATGCCCCACATGGACGGCTTCGCGCTCACGCGCCACGTACGCAACCACCCGCGCGCCGGCCACATCCCCATCATCATGATCACCTCGGCCGACGAACGGCTGAAGGGCGCGGCGCAGGAAGCCGGCGTCACGCTGGTTCTGGGCAAGCCCTATGCGGAAGAGGCGCTGATCGCCTGCATCCAGAAGGCCGCCGCGATGGCGCCGGCCGCGGCCACGGCCTGATCGGTCACAACAGTTCGCGGCGCACGGCCAGCAGGGCCAGTTCCACGTCGTTGCGCACGCCGGTCTTTTCCAGGATGCGCGCGCGGTAGGTGCTGACGGTGTTGGGCGCCAGCACCAGCTGCTCGGCGATCTCGCCCACGCTGCGCCCGGCGGCCAGCAGGCGGAACACCTGGTACTCGCGGTGCGACAGCTGCTCGGCCAGCGGCTTGTCTTCGCCGCCCACGCTCAGGGCGCCGGCCAGCAGCTCGGCCACGCTGCCGGTGATGAAGAGCGCGCCGCGCGCCGCCTTGCGCACGGCTTCGATCATCTGCTCGGCGTCGGCACTCTTGTTCAGGTAGCCGGCCGCGCCCATCTTCAGGCTGCGCACGGCGTACTGGCGGTCGGGGTAGGTGGACAGCATCAGCACCGGCAGCTTCGGCGCCTCGGCCTTCAGCTGGCGCAGGATGTCCAGGCCGTCGCGCTGCGGCATGGCGATATCCAGCAGTACCACGTCGATGCCGCCTTCGCGCACGCGGGCCAGGGCGTCGGGGCCGTTGCCCACCTCAGCGACGGATTCGATGTCGCTCGCGTCGGCCAGCACCTGCTTGATGCCCTGGCGCACGATCAGGTGGTCGTCGCAGATGAGTACGCGGATGCTCATGCCGGCAGCGGCATCGAAAGGCGTACGCGCGTGCCGTGGCCCGCGGTGCTGTCGATGGCCATGCGCCCGCCGAAGTGCCCGGCGCGTTCGCGCATGCCGATGACGCCGAAGCTCTGCGGGTCGGCCAGCGCCTGCGGCGCGGCACCCACGCCGTCGTCGCGCACCTCGATGTAGAGCATGGGCTCGGGCGGGCCGTCGGCGTGGATGTTCATGCGCACGCTGCGCGCGCGGGCGTGGCGCGCCACGTTGCTGAGCATCTCCTGGAAGATGCGGAACACGGCGATGGCCAGCCCGCCTTCGGGCGGCGCCACGCCGGCGGCCACGTGCAGCTGCAGCGTGGCGTCGAGCTCGCTGCTTTCGATGAACTCCTGCGCCTGCCATTCCAGCGCCGCCCACAGGCCTTGATGGTCCAGGATGCTGGGGCGCAGGTCGGTGATGATGCGGCCGACGTTGTCCACCGCGGTGTCGATCAGGCGCCCCATGCCCAGTGTCTTGGCCACCAGCTCGGGCGCCTCGGGCAGGCGCTTGCCGAGCCAGTGCGTGTCCATCTTCAGCGCCACCAGCAGCGAGCCCAGCTCGTCGTGGATCTCGCGCGCGATGCGCTTGCGTTCGCTCTCGCGCACCGTCTCCAGGTGGTTGGCCAGGTCGCGCAGCTCGCGCGTGCGTTCGGCCACGCGGCGTTCCAGTTCCTCGTTCGTGCGGCGCAGCAGGTCGTCGGCGCGCTTGCGTTCGGTGATGTCGACGAAGGTCACCACCGCGCCGCGCACCGCGCCGTGCTCGATGACGGGGTAGCTCGAGTACTCGGCCGGGAAGCTGCTGCCATCCGCGCGCCACAGCACTTCGTCGTCGATGCGGCAGGGCAGGCCGCGGCGGAAGGCGTTGAAGATGGGGCAGTCGCACTCGGGGTAGTGGCGGCCGTCGGCATGCGAGTGGTGGATCAGCACATGCATGTTCCGCCCCAGCACTTCTTCGGTGCGCCGGCCCAGTGCCTGTGCGGCGGCGCGGTTGACGAAGGTGCATTCGCCCGCCATGTCGATGCCGAAGATGCCTTCGCCGGTGCTTTCCAGCAGCAGCGCCAGGCGGTCGGCGGCAGAGATGTCGGGCAACGCGGGCATGGCAGGCCAGGGCGCAAAGGCCGTGCCACCTGCGCTGCCGATGGCCCGCCGTGGCCCGCGCAGTGGCTCCATCGAGCGATGTGGCCCGCGGCAGCGATTTTTACAGTGCTGGCATCCCGAACGCGCCCTGCACCGTAAGTCAGGGTTCGCCGTGCGGGCAACCCACCCCATTGCGAGACACCCCCATGCAAACCCGTTCCGCCCTTCATGCCCTGGCCCTGGCCGCCAGCCTCGTCTTCACCGCCTGCGGCGGCGGCAGCGAAGGCGCGCCCATCGACGCCACCCAGCCCGAGAACAGCGCCTTCACCCTCACGCTCTCGGCCGACAAGGCCCTGGTGCTGCAGGGCGACAGCGCCACGCTCACCGTGCAGCTGCAGCGCAAGGCCGGCTTCGACGGCGCCGTCAACGTGGCACTGACGAACCTGCCGGCGGGCGTGACGGCCGCGCCCGTCACCATCGCCGCCGGTGCCACCAGCGCCAGCGTCACCGTGGCCGCCGCGGCCGCCGCGCCGCACTCGCTGCCCACCACCGTGCAGGTGACGGGCAGCGCCGGCACGCTCAGCGCCAGCCAGGCGCTCACGCTCACCGTGCGCGGCCTGCCCGGCGCGGTGGACACGAGTTTTGCCAACGGCAAGATCGTGCTGCCCGTGGGCACGAGCGAGGACTACGCCAACGCCGCCGCGGTGCAGGCCGACGGCAAGCTGCTGGTGGCCGGCAGCAGCGCCACCACCAGCGGCACCCAGATCTCGCTGGTGCGCTACGGCCGCGACGGCACGCTGGACACCACCTTCGGCAACGCCGGCAAGGTGCTGACGGCCGCCGGCAGCGCGGGCAACGACCAGGCGCTGGCCGTGGCCGTGCAGCGCGACGGCAAGATCCTCGTCGCCGGCCGCAGCAAGCAGGCCGCCGGCGACGACTTCGTGCTGGTGCGCTACCACGCCGACGGCACGCTGGACACCACGTTCGGCACCGGCGGCAAGGTGCTGACCGATTTCGCCGGCGGCACCGATGCCGCGCGCGCGCTGCTGATCCAGGCCGACGACAAGATCGTCGTCGGCGGCGAGGCCAGCCTGGGCGCCAGCGGCCTGGACTTCGCGCTGGCCCGCTACAACAGCGACGGCTCGCTCGACGCCGGCTTCGGCACCGGCGGCAAGGTGAGCACGCCGCTGAAAAGCGGCAACGGCAGCGAGACCGTTCGCGCCCTGGCGCTGCAGCCCGTGCAGGGCGAAGCGCGCATCCTGGCCGTGGGCGGCGACGGCGACTTCCTGGCCGCGCGCTACAGCCCGGCCGGCGTGCTGGACACCACCTTCGCCAACGCCGGCAAGCTGGTGGGCGTGTTCGGCAGCAACATCGGCGGCGCCCATGCCGTGAGCGTGCTGCCCGATGGCCGCGCCGTGCTCGCCGGCCACAGCAACCACGACTTCGCGCTGGCGCAGCTGGACACCGCCGGCGCGCTGGACGCCAGCTTCGGCAGCGGCGGCCGCGTGGTACGCGCCGTCACCACCAACTGGGACGAAGCCACCGCGCTCGTGCGCCAGGCCGACGGCAAGCTGGTGGTGGGCGGCTGGGCCTACAGCGGCAACAGCAGCGCGGGTGACTTCGTCGCCATGCGCTTCACCGAAGCCGGCCTGCCCGACGCCAGCTTCGGCCAGCAGGGCCTGGTGGTCACACCCATGGCCGGCGGCACGCTCAGCGACCTGGCCCACACCCTGGTGCTGCAGGCCGACGAACGGCTGCCCGCGGTGCGCGCCATCCAGGCCGGCGAAGCCGGCGGCGCCAATTACGACTTCGCCATCACCCGCTACTGGCTCTGAGAGCCCACAGGAGAGATTTTCGATGAAACCCTGGATCCGCCGCACGCTCGTGGGCATCACCGCGCTGCTGGCGCTGGCCGCCGCCACCGTCGCCTGGGCGCTGCACCGCGCCGAGGCCAAGATGCAGCGCCAACTCTCGCTGCCGGCGCACCCGCTGCAGCTGCTTGCCGACGCGGCGGCGGTCGAACGCGGCCGCTATCTGTATGCCTCACGCGGCTGCGCCGACTGCCACGGCGCCGACGCCGGCGGCCGGGTCTTCATCGACGACGCCAAGACCGGCCTGCGCGTGGCCGGCCCCAACATCTCGCCCGGCCCGGGCAGCGCGGCGGCCGCCTACGGCCCGGCCGACTGGGAACGGCTGCTGCGCCACGGCGTGAAGCCGGGCGGCCGGCCGGCCATGATCATGCCGTCGGAAGACTTCGCGCGCTGGACCGACGCCGACGTGGCCGCCGTGGCCAGCTACCTGCGCCAGCTGCCGCCGGTGGCGGGCGGTGCGTTGGTGATGCAGCTGCCGCTGCCGGTGCGTGTGCTGTACGGCCTGTCGGTGATCCAGGACGCGGCCGAGAAGATCGACCACGCCCTGCCGCCGGCGCAGCCGGTACCCGAGGCTCTTACCATTGAACATGGGCGTTATGTCGCGCAGGGCTGCCAGGGTTGCCACGGGCCGAACCTGTCCGGCGGCAGGATCCCCGGCGGCCCGCCCGACTGGCCCGCCGCCGCCAACCTGACACCCGGCGAGGGTGGTGCACTCGGCGCCTACCGCGACGCCGCCGCCTTCAAGGCCATGCTGCGCAGTGGCAAGCGGCCGGACGGTTCCACCATCAGCCCCGTGATGCCTTTTGCGGCACTGGCGCAGATCAACGAGCTCGACGCCGAGGCCATGTTCATGTACCTGCGCAGCCTGCCTGCGCGACCCGCGGGCCAGCGCTGAGCGGCGTCTGCGCGGATTGATGATCGCGTCGCGAAGAAGTTCGCGTCTCATGCATCGCGCACTGCGGAACGTGCGTCTCTGTCTCGCGCAGTGATACCGAAGTCGTGTCGCACGGCAACGGCACCTTGATGGTTATCAGGCGGGCTGCGCCACTCTTGGCCAGAATGCGGCGTGACGGGATCCCGGTTCAGCAGGTCCTCGTGGAGAAGCAGCTTGGCGGCAGCACCGATCAAGAAGAACCAGGTCCGTTGCGCCGGCCAGGGCGAACCGGCCCTGGTCTTCGGCCACGGCTTCGGCACCGACCAGCGCGCCTGGCGCTTCGTCGCCCCGGCCTTCGAGGCGCGGCACTGCACCGTGCTGTTCGACCACGTCGGCTTCGGCGGCTCCGACATCGGCGCCTACGATGAAACGCGGCACAAGCAGCTGGACGGTTATGCGCAGGACCTGGTCGAGCTGATCGACGCACTGGGTCTGCGCCAGGTGGTCTACGTCGGCCACTCCGTCGGCGGCGTGCTGGGGCTGCTGGCCAGCATCACGCGGCCCGGTCTGTTTGCCAGGCTGGTGCTCATCGGCAGCTCGCCGCGTTTCATCAACGATCCACCCGCCTACGCCGGCGGCTTCGAAGCGCACGAGATCGAGGCCATCCTGGACCTGATGGAACGCGACCAGCTGTCCTTCGCGCAGACCCTGGCGCCACTGGCCGTGGGCACGCAGAGCCCGGCGCCGCTGGTGGACGACTTCAGCCGCGGCCTGCAGCAGCTGGACCCGCTGGTGGCGCGGCGTTTCGGCCGCCTGGTGTTCGGCCTGGACTGCCGCAACCGGCTGGCGCAGGTGACGGTGCCGGCGCTGGTGCTGCAGTGCCTGCACGACAGCATCGCGCCGCGCAGCGTGGGCCGCTACCTGCACCAGCACCTGGCCGGCAGCCGGCTCGTGGAGCTGGACGCCTCGGGCCACTGCCCGCACCTGAGCCACCCCCAGCAGACCATCGCGGCCATCGCCGGCTTCGTGGACGCACCGCATGCCTGAGCCCACGGCCGCACAGGCCGAGCTGCCGATAGGCCTGCTGACGCTGCGCACCGACGGCCGCGTCGAGGCCGCCAACGCGCGGGCCGCCGTCGAGCTGGGCCGGCCGCCGAACTCGCTGCCCGGCATGCACGTCGACCAGCTGCTCACCGTGGCCGGCCGCATGCAGTACCACACGCAGCTGCTGCCGCGCCTGCGCGTCGAAGGGCAGGTGGCCGGCATCACGCTGCCGCTGCTGGCCGCGGGCGGCCAGACGGTCGAGGTGCTCGTGAGTGCCGGCCTGGCGGGCCCGGCCGAAACACCGCTCATCACACTGGCCCTGATGCCCGCGCCGGGCGGGCGCCGCGCCGAGGACGAACTGCTGCGCGTGAGCCGTGCCGCCGACTCGGCACCGGGCCTGCTGTTCGAGTACGTGGTGGGCACCGACGGGCGCGGCCGCTTCGCCTATGCCAGCGCCGGTGTGTTGGCGCTGCTCGGGCACACGCCCGAGCAGCTGCGCCAGGACGACACCGGCCTGCTGGAACGCATCCACGCCGACGACCGCGCCGGCTGGCTGGCTGCGCGCCAGCAGGCCGCCGCGGCGCAGCAGGAATGGAACCACCCGTTCCGCCTGCATGAAACCGGCGCGGCCGGCTGCACCTGGGTGTCGTGGCGCGCCCTGCCGCGGCCGGCGG
Source organism: uncultured Rubrivivax sp. (assembly GCA_964423075.1). Taxonomy (GTDB): domain Bacteria; phylum Pseudomonadota; class Gammaproteobacteria; order Burkholderiales; family Burkholderiaceae_C; genus Rubrivivax. Next base: position 8,285 of record CAYREA010000006.1, read on the forward strand.
CGGGTGGCGCCACGGTCTGGCACGGCTTCGCGGCCGACATCACGCGCCAGCGCGAACTGGAGCAGGCCGAATCGGAACACGCGGCAAGCGTTCGTGCCGAGGCGGCGCGGCGCGAGAGCGAAGCCTTCGCGCGCGCGATGCTCGACGCCCAGCCCACGCTGCTGGGCTACTGGGACCGTGGCCTGCACCTGCGTTTTGCCAACCGGGCCTTCCTCGACTGGAACGGCCTCACGGCCGAACAGGCCATCAACCGCACGATGCACGAGCTGATGGGCGACGCCTACGTGCGGGCCAACCGCGGCTGGATCGAACAGGTGCTGGGCGGCGGCACGCTCGACATCGAAGCCCAGCGGCCGGGCGCCGGCGGCAAGACCGGCCACTTCTGGCTGCATGCGGCGCCGCATCGCCGCGCGGGTGTCGTTGAGGGCTACTTCGTCGTCGCCACCAACGTCACCGAAGTCGTGGTGGCGCGCGAGCGTGCCGAACGGCTCAACGCCGCGCTGGTGGATGCCGAGCGCTTCACCCGCCTGGTGGCCGACAGCATTCCCGGCCGCGTGGCCTACTGGGACTGCGATCTGGTGTGCCGCTTTGCCAACCGCCACTTCTGCGAATGGCTGGGCAAGACGCCCGAGCAGGTGATCGGCGGCCATTCCACCGCCGTGCTGGGCCCGCAGCTGGAACAGGCGCTGTGGCCCTACATCGCCGGCGCGCTGGCCGGGCAGGCGCAGCAGTTCGAGCGCGAAGAGCCGGCGCCCGACGGCGGCACCGCCTCGCGCCTGGTCTATCTGTTCCCCGAGCAGCACGAGGGCGAAGTGCGCGGCTTCATCGTGCTGGGCACCGACATCACCAGCATCAAGCGCGCCGAGGGCCAGCTGCGCGCGCTGAACCAGCAGCTGGCCGAGGCGCTGGACCGCGCCGAGAGCGCCACCCGCGCCAAGAGCGCCTTCCTGGCCAACATGAGCCACGAGATCCGCACGCCGATGAACGCCATCATCGGCCTCACGCACCTGCTGGCGCGCGAGATCAGCGTGCCGCAGCAGCGCGACCGCCTGGCCAAGGTGGACGGGGCGTGCCAGCACCTGCTGCAGATCATCAACGACGTGCTCGATCTGTCGAAGATCGAGGCCGGCGCCATGGTGCTGGAAGACGTGGAGTTCGACGTCGACACCCTGGTGTTGCGCGCCTTCGACCTGGTGGGCCAGCGTGCGCGCGAGAAGGGGCTGGAGCTGGTGCTCGATTCGCGCGAACTGCCCGCCCGCCTGCGTGGCGACCCGACGCGGCTGTCGCAGGCGCTGGTGAACCTGCTCAGCAATGCCGTCAAGTTCACGCAGCGGGGCTGGGTGCGCCTGCAGGCCGAACAGCACAGCAGCGACCAGCACCGCTGCCTGATCCGCTTTGCCGTCACCGACACCGGCGAAGGCATCCCGCCCGCACGCCAGGCGCGCCTGTTCGAGCCCTTCGAGCAGGCCGACCCTTCCACCACGCGCCGCCACGGCGGCTCGGGCCTGGGGCTGGCCATCACGCGCCACGTGGCGCGCCTGATGGGCGGCGACGTGGGCCTGGCCAGCAGCCCGGGCGAAGGCAGCACCTTCTGGTTCACGGCCTGGCTGGGCCGCGCCGCCGAGGCCGGCGACGGTGCCGCCACGCCCATGCTGGACGGCCTGCGCGCGCTGGTGGTGGACGACCTGCCCGAGGCCCGCGCCGCACTCGAAGGCCGGCTGCGCGTGATGGGCCTGCAGGTGCACAGCTGTGCCGACGGCCCCGCCGCGCTGGCACAGGTGCAGGCCGAAGCCGCCGCCGGCCGCGCCTACGACGTGCTTCTGCTCGACTGGCAGATGCAGCCGCTGGACGGTGCGCAGACACTCGCCGCGCTGCGCGGCGCCCTGGGCAGCGGCGTGCCGCCGTGCATCCTGGCCACCGCCTTCGACACACCGGCCATGTGGCAGCAGGCCACGGCGGCGCGCTTCGACGCGGTGCTGATCAAGCCCATCACCGCGAGCGCGCTGCACGACGCCCTGGCGCGCGCGCTGCGGCGCCGCGCACCCGGCACACTGGCCCCCGCGGCCGCGTCCAGCGGCCACGCCGAACGCCTGCGTGCCGGCCATGCCGGGCAGCGTGTGCTGCTGGCCGAGGACAACGCCATCAACCAGGAAGTGGCCGGCGAACTGCTGCGTTCGGTGGGCCTGCTGGTGGACATCGTCGACGACGGCCAGTACGCCGTGGAACACGCCACCAGCCGGCTCTGCGACCTGGTGCTGATGGACGTGCAGATGCCCGGCATGGATGGCCTGGCCGCCACGCGCGAGATCCGCCGCCGCCTGGGGCCGGGCCTGACCATCGTGGCGATGACGGCCAATGCCTTCGGCGAAGACCGCACCGCCTGCCTGGAGGCCGGCATGAACGACCACGTCGCCAAGCCGGTGGACCCCGAGCACCTGTACGCCACGCTGCTGCGCTGGCTGCCGCCACGCACGCCGGTGGATGCGGGTACGGCACCCGCCGGCCCGGCCGACGCACCGACCCTGGCGCAGCGCCTGCTGGCCGTGCCCGGGCTGGACCCGGCGCGTGGCTTGCGCAACGTGGCCGGCAACGGCGCCATGCTGGAACGCATGCTGCGCCGCTTCGCCAGCACCTACGCCAACGGCTGCCCGGCCCTGGCGCAGGACGACGACCTGCCGGCGCTGCGCGCCCACTGCCATTCGCTTCGCGGCGCCTGCGCCACGGTGGGCGCCACGGCACTGGCCGAGGCGCTGGGCCTGCTGGAGCAACAGGCGGCCGAAGAGGGCGCCGCGGCCGGCCAGCGCGGCCAGGCCCTGCACCAGGAGCTGCTGGCCCTGGTGGCGGCGCTGCGCACGACGCTGGGCTGAAACGGCCGCGGGCCGGCGTGCCCGATACTCGCGCGCCATGAGCGAAGTTCATCGGCCCCGCGCCGCGGCCTGCCTGCTGTGGCTGGCCGCAATGATCACCCCCGGCAGCGCCGCGGCCCAGGGCAAACCGGCCGACTGCGTGGAGCTGGCCGACGACACCACCCGGCTGGCCTGTTACGACCGCGTGCACGGCCGCGCGCCGCGCGCTGCCGACATCCCGGCCGGCCCTGCCGCTGCCGCCTCGGCCGCGGCGGCAGCGACCGACCCCCCTTCGCGCCTGGACGCCCGCTGGGACCTGGACGGCACACCCGGCGTGCTGTTCGCCCCACGCGCCTACAAGCCCGTCTACCTGCTGCCGGCCACCTGGACCGACCAGGTCAACCAGCGCCCTTCGTCGCCCTCACCCGACCACACCGTGCCCACCGACCTGGCGCTGCGCCCGGTGGAAGCCAAGTACCAGCTGAGCCTGAAGGCCAAGCTGGTGCAGAACCTGTTCGGCAACGGCAGCAGCCTTTGGGGCGGCTACACCCAGTCGTCGCGCTGGCAGGTCTACGACGGCGCCACCTCGCGCCCCTTTCGCGAGACCAACTACGAGCCCGAGCTGATGCTGGTGTGGCCGCTGCGCGGCGAGTGGGCGGGCTGGCAGCTGCGCATGGCTTCGCTGTCGATCAACCACCAGTCCAACGGCCGCTCGCTGCCGCTGTCGCGCAGCTGGAACCGCCTCATCGGCGGGCTGGCCGCCGAACGTGGCGACTGGGTGCTGGAGTTCCGCCCCTGGATGCGCATCCGCGAGAAGAGCACCGACGACGACAACCCCGACCTGGTGGACTACGTCGGCCGCGCCGAGCTGTTGATCAGCCGCTACGCCGGCGAACACGGCCTCACGCTGCAACTGCGCCACAGCCTGCGCGGCGGCAAGAGCTCACGCGGCTCGGGCCAGCTCGACTGGGTGTTCCCGATGAAGGGCGCGCTGCACGGCTACCTGCAGATCTTCGGCGGCTATGGCGAGAGCCTGGTCGACTACAACCTGCGCCAGACCAAGATCGGCCTGGGTGTCACCATCGCCGGCTGGCGCTAGGAGCTCACGATGTCCGCTGAACGCAAGCCCGTCACCCTGCACCGCCTGCGCGCCATGCACGCGCAGGGCGAGCGCATCACCATGCTCACCTGCTACGACGCCTGCTTCGCCCGGGTCCTGGACGACGCCGGCGTCGACGTGCTGCTGGTGGGCGACTCGCTGGGCATGGTGCTGCAGGGGCGTGACAGCACGCTGGCGGTGAGCCTGGACGAGATGGCCTACCACACACGTTGTGTGGCACGCGGTGCGCCCACGGCCTGGCTGGTGGCCGACCTGCCCTTCGCCAGCTACCACGCCTCGGCCGAGCAGGCGCTGCACAGCGCCGCGGCGCTGATGCAGGCCGGCGCGCAGATGGTCAAGCTCGAAGGCGGCGGCTGGACGGCCGAGACCGTGCGTTTCCTGGTGGAGCGCGGCATCCCGGTATGCGGCCACCTCGGGCTGACGCCGCAGTCGGTGCACGCTCTGGGCGGCTGGCGCGTGCAGGGGCGCGACGAGGCCGGCGCGGCCACGCTGCGCCGCCATGCACACGAGCTGGCCGAAGCCGGCGCCGCGCTCATCGTGCTGGAGCTGGTGCCCGCCGCGCTGGCGCGCGAGCTGCAGGCCGAGCTGCCGGTGCCGCTGGTGGGCATCGGCGCCGGTGCCGGCTGCGCCGGCCAGGTGCTGGTGCTGCACGACATGCTGGGGCTGTCGCCGGGCCGGCCGCCGCGCTTCGTGCGCAACTTCATGCAGGGCGCCGAATCCGTGGCCGACGCCGTGGCCCGCTACGTGCGCGCGGTGAAGGACGGCAGCTTCCCCGACGACAGCCTGCACAGCCACTGAAAGCGAAGGCCGCCGTGAAGATCATCCACACCATCGCCGACCTGCGCCAGGCCGTGGCCGCCGCTGGCCCGGCCGCCTTCGTGCCCACCATGGGCAATCTCCACGAAGGCCATCTGTCGCTGGTGCGGCTGGCGCGCGAGCGCGCGCCGCTGGTGGTGGCCAGCATCTTCGTCAACCGGCTGCAGTTCGCGCCGCACGAAGACTTCGACACCTACCCGCGCACCTTCGAGCGCGACTGCGAGCTGCTGCGCGGCGCCGGCTGTCACATCGTGTTCGCGCCGCCCGAGGCCGAGCTCTACCCCGAGCCACAGAGCTGCCGCGTGCTGCCGCCCCCTGCGCTGGCCGACATCCTGGAAGGCGAGTTCCGCCCCGGCTTCTTCACCGGCGTGTGCACGGTGGTGCTGAAGCTGCTGAACATCGTGCAGCCGAGCGTGGCGGTGTTCGGCAAGAAGGACTACCAGCAGCTGCTGGTGGTGCGCCACATGGTGCGGCAGCTGGCGCTGCCGGTGGACATCGTGGCCGGCGAGACGCACCGCGCGGGCGACGGCCTGGCGCTGTCTTCACGCAACGGCTACCTGGGCACGGCCGAGCGCGCCGAAGCCTGCGCGCTGGCCCAGGCCCTGCGCCAGGTGGCCGACGCCTTGCGCGCCGGGCGCAGCGACATCGCGGCGCTGGAGCAGGCCGCCCAGCAGCAACTGGCCGCGCGCGGCTGGAAGCCCGACTACGTGGCCGTGCGGCGCCGCGCCGACCTGGCCGCGCCGCAGCCCGGCGACGCGCTGGTGGTGCTGGCCGCCGCACGGCTGGGCAGCACGCGGCTGATCGACAACCTCGAGGTCTAGACCTCAGGCCGGCACCGGCGTGCGCGCGCTCACGTTCAGCAGGTTCCAGGCCGTGATGGCGGCGATGGCAAAACCCAGCTCGGCGACTTCGGCCTCGCTGAAGTGCCGGCGCAGCTCGGCGTAGTGCGCATCGCTGATCTCGCCCTGCGGGATCACCGCCACCCGCTCGGCCCAGGCCAGCGCCGCGCACTCGCGTACGCTGAAGTGCGGCGACTCGCGCCAGCCGGCCAGGGTGTTGAGCTGGCGCGGGTCGGCGTCCTGCTTCACCAGGTCTTGCCAGTGCATGTCCATGCAGTAGGCGCAGCCGTTGATCTGCGAGACGCGCAGCCACACCAGGTCGACCAGGCGCGCGCCGAGCGCGCCCTTCTTGATGGTGTTGGACAGCGCGTAGAGGTTCTGGAAGGCCTTCGGGGCGAGTTCGAAGACGGGCAGGCGGGCGACGTGATTCATGGCGGGCTTTCCTTGGCAGCCGGAGCCGCACCGTGCGGCCCCCATCTCCACAAGACGGGCCAGGCGCTGGCTTTGTGACGGTCAGGGCTGCGGCGGGATGCCGGCCAGCTTGTCGGGGTTGCGCACGGCGTAGATGGCCACGATGCGCTGGCCGTCGGTGACGAAGGCCTGCGCCGACTCGAGCACGCCGTCGACGTAGCGCAGCAGCCCCGGTTCGCCATTGATGGCGACGGCGCGGTAGCTCACCTCGATGTCCGCGCGCCGGTGCGTCACCCAGTACAGGTTGGCGATGCGCAAGGCGCCGCGCAGGATCTTGCCGAACGAAGGCACCTTGCCGCCGCCGTCGCTGACCAGCTCGGCGTCGTCGGCCAGCAGTGCCTGCAGTGCGGCGCGGTCGGCGCTGCGCGCTGCGGCCACGAAACGCTGCAGCACCTGCCGGTGCGCGTCGCGGCTGACCCGGAAGCGCGGGCTCTCCTGCTGCACGCGCTGCGCCGCGCGGTGCACCAGCTGCCGGCAGGCGGCCTCGGTCTTGCCGAGCATGGCGGCGATCTGCGCGTAGTCGTGGTCGAAGGCCTGGCGCAGCAGGAAGGCGGCGCGCTCCTCGGGCGCCAGGCGCTCCAGCACCCACAGGAGCGCCAGCGACAGCTCCTGCGCCATCTCGGCCAGGCTCTGCGGCGTGTCGTCGTCCACCGCCACCAGCGGCTCGGGCAGCCACCAGCCGGTGTAGGCCTCGCGCTCCACCTTGGCGCTGCGCAGGCGGTCGATGGCCAGGCGCGTCACGGTGGTCACCAGCCAGGCTTCGGGGGTGTCGACCTGCTCGCGCTCGGTGCGGTGCCAGCGCAGCCAGGCGTCCTGCACCACGTCTTCGGCGTCGGCGCGTGTGCCCAGCATGCGGTAGGCGATGGCCGTCAGGCGCGGGCGGTGGGTCTCGAAGACGTCGGTGGGCATGTGCACAAGACGTGCGGGCGAGCGGCCTTGTGACAGCCGCTCAGTACACCCAGGCGTCGAAGAGGGGCTTCAGGCTGCGCCCGGCCGAGGCTTCGAACGCCGCCTGCAGGTCCCGCGCCGTGACGCTGCGGCCGAACTGCGCGCGCGTGTAGCGGCGCAGGCCGTCCCAGAACGCGGCCTCGCCGAGCTCGCGCCGCAGCGCGTCGAAGAAGAGCGCACCCTTGCTGTACTGCACGGCGCGGCGCAGGGCCAGGCCGGGGTAGTCGCCGGCCCAGGACAGCGGCCGCTCCCAGCCGGCGTCGCGCGCGCGCTGCCAGCGTTCGCGCGCCAGCGTCATCTCGCGCTGGTACTCGGCTTCGCCCCAGCGCTCCTGCTTCCAGGCCGCCGTCATGAACGTGACCAGGCCTTCGTTGAGCCACAGTTCGCGCCAGCTGGCGCAGGTGATCAGGTTGCCCCACCACTGGTGCGCCATCTCGTGGGCGATGACCCAGTCGTCCTTCGGGTCGGTGGCGATCGCATCCAGCATGCGGTGGCCGATGAGTGCGAAGCTGCTGGCTTCCTGCGCCGCCGCGCCGGGCAGCAGCACCTGCGTGTAGGCCGGCTGCGGCAAGGGCACGCCGGCCTTGTCCTCGAAGAAGGCCAGCATGCGGGCGCTGTCGCGGAACTTGGCGCGTGCCGTGTCTTCGTCGTCGCCGTGCACCAGGTAGCGCAGGCGCGGCTCGGCGTCGTCCACCAGCGCCAGGAAGCGTCCGGCCGCAAAACCCGCGGTGTACAGGGCATAGGGCTGCGCCGCGCCCTGGTGGGTGCTGACCGAATTCCAGTTCGGCGGCAGCAGCAGCTCGACGCTGACGGCCGCGCGCGACAGGTCGCTGCCCGCGCAGGGCATCCAGCGGCAGGTGTGGAAGGCGGTGTAGACCAGCTCGTCGCCGAACACCAGGCCTTCGCTGGCACCGGCGCGGTACTGGATGTCCAGCGTCAGCGTGGCGCTGCGCGCTTCCGTCTCGGTGAAGGTGATGCGCCAGCCTTCCGCCGTGCGTTGCGCGATCGCGGGCCGTTCGCCCACCTGCACCGCCAGCAGCTGCAGCGCCGGCGAGGGCAGGTCGACGAATGCCGCGGGCGCCGCACCCGCGCGCAGGCTGATGCGCGCCTGCCCGAACAGCACCTGGGCGGGGACGGCAGGACGCAGCTGCAGCTCGTAGCGCTCGGCCGTGAAGGCCTGCGCGGCGCAGGCGCCCGCCCCCAGCGCGGGCAGCAGCAACAGCAGGCGGTGCGGCTTCATTCCGCCTCGCGCAGCGCCTTGCGCAGGCCCGGCAGCAGCCGCGCCTGCACGTCCAGCGTGCCGGCTTCCTGCACCGCCACGTACAGGCTGTTGAGGAAGACCGACAGGTTGTGCTTCTGCGCCAGCGTGGCAGTGTTCACCGGCGTGCGCTGGCGCCGTGCGGCGAGTTCGGTGAACCAGCGGTCCCAGTCGGCGCTGGCCAGCAGCGCGCCCTGGGCCAGGTAGAACACCGGCGCGGCCAGGCGGTCGGCTTCACCGTGGCGCCAGGCGCTGCCGCTGCTGGGCATCACCTGGCTGGCCACGGCGGCGAGCAGGGCGTCGGCCTGGCTGCGACTCAGGCGCTTGTTCAGCGCCAGCTGCAGCATCAGGTCGGCACCATGCGCCACGCCGTGGCGCCAGCCTTCCTGCTCGTCGTAGGCGCGGCCGTCGCGCCATTCGGCGAGCCAGCGTGTGCCCTGGGTGACCAGCGCGGCGCGCTCTTCGTCGCCCAGGTGGCCACGTTGGCGGTCTACACGTGCCACCTCGGCCAGCACCAGGGCGGCAAAGGGCTGCGTGAAGCCGGCGGGGTCGGGCGGCGCGGCCAGCAGGGCCAGCAGTTGCGCACGCAGGCTGCGCAGGGTGGCGTCGTCGAGGCGGCCGGTGCGCATCCAGTGCTGCAGCGCGTCGAAGGCGACGGCGTCGCGCAGCCAGGGGTCGGGGTCGGACAGGCAGGCCAGCAGCGCCAGCGCCAGGGCCTGGCGTGTCTCGGCGGCAGCCGGCTCCTTCCACTCGCCGGTCTTCAGTGCCTGCAGGCTGGCGCGGCTCTCGCCGGCCGGCGGGCAGGTGGCGAAGCAGCTGCCCGCGGCGGCCAGCAGCAGAGCGCCGCGGGCGAAGCTCAAGCCACCACCCCGAGCCAGCGTTCCGGCTCCGCGACGGCGGCTTCCATGGCCTGCACATAACGACCCAGGTGCAGGCCGTCCATCAGCGCGTGGTGCACCTCCACCGAGAAGGGCAGCCACAGGCCGGTGGCGTCGGCATCGGCGCGGCCGAAGGCGATCTTGGGCACCGAGTCCTCGCGCCCCCAGTTGCGGGCGTGCGAGAAGCTGCTGAAGTGCAGCCAGGGCAGCGTGGTGAAGTGGATCACCGCCGATTCATCGAGCCGCGGGTCGAAAGGCACGCGGCCGGCGCGCGAGGCCGCCATCACCTCGGCACCCTGGCGCGCGAAGCTGGGCCAGTGGGCGTGGTGTTCGAGGTAGGCGAAGCTGAAGCTCTCGTCGTCGCGCAGCACGGTGGCGCCGCCGCACACCACGGGGTGGATGCGCACGCGGCCGCCTTCCAGCCGGTAGCGGAAGGCTTCGTGTTCGTTGGCCAGGCGCAGCGCCAGGAAGTGGCAGGCCAGGTTGAAACTGCCGGCGCCGCTGGCCACCACTGCCGCCTTCAGGTGCGCGACGTTCAGGCGCACGCAGACGTTGAAGTAAGGCTTGTCGAAACCCTTGAAGTATTCGAAGGCTTCGCGCCGGTGCCAGGTGCTGGTGTCGAGGAAAGTGGCCATGGGGCGCAATCATGCCCGCTGCCGGGCCGCCGCGGCCTCGTTGGCCCTGCGGAGATACTCGCAGCCCCATGTCCCCCGCACGCACCGAACCCGCCTTGATCGTGATCCTGGCCGGTGTCTGCGCCGCACTGCACGTGGGCAAGCTGGCGCCGGCCATCGCGCCGCTGCAGGCCGCGCTGGGGCTGACCCTGGTGCAGGCGGGTTTCCTGCTGTCGCTGGTGCAGCTGGCCGGCATGACGGCAGGCCTGGCCTTTGGTGTGGTGGCCGACGGCCTGGGGCCGCGGCGCAGCATGGTGCTGGGCCTGCTGCTGTTGGCCGCGGCCAGCGCGGCCGGTGGCGCGGCCGGCGGCGTGGCGGCGCTGATGGCGCTGCGCGCGCTGGAAGGTTTCGGCTTCCTGCTGGTGGTGCTGCCGGCGCCGGGTTTCGTGCGCGCGCTGGTGGTGCCGCAGCGCGCCAGCACCTTCATGGGCCTGTGGGGCGCCTACATGCCGCTGGCCACGGCGCTGGCGCTGCTGGTGGGGCCGCTGGTGATCGAATCCGCCGGCTGGCGCGTCTGGTGGTGGGGGCTGGCCGCGCTGACGGCGGCGATGGCGGCCTGGTTGTGGCGCGCCGTGCCGGCCGCGGCCGCGGCGCCGCACGCCGTGGTGTCGCCATGGCTGCAGCGCCTGCGCCGCACGCTGGCCGCGCCCGGCCCGTGGCTGGTGGCGGCCACCTTCGCGATGTACTCGGGCCAGTGGCTGGCCGTCATCGGCTTCCTGCCCACCATCTACACGCAGGCCGGTGTCTCGCTGGCCAGCACCGGCCTGCTCACGGCGCTGGCCGCCGCGGCCAACATGGCCGGCAACATCGCGTCGGGCCGTTTGCTGCAGCGCGGCATCGCGCCGCGGCGGCTGCTGGTGATCGGCTTCGTGACCATGGCGCTGGCCGCCGCCGCCACCTTCGCCGGCACGCCGGGCCTGCCACCCTCCCTGCGCTTTGCTGCGGTGCTGCTGTTCTCGGGCGTGGGCGGGCTGATCCCGGCCACGCTGTTCGCGCTGGCGGTGCGCGTGGCGCCAGGTGCGGACACACTCTCCACCACCGTCGGCTGGGTGCAGCAATGGTCGGCGCTGGGCCAGTTCGCCGGGCCGCCGCTGGTGGCCCTGGTGGCCGGCGCCGCCGGCGGCTGGCAGGCCACCTGGCTGGCCACCGGCGCCTGCTGCGTGATGGGCCTGGTGCTGGTTTACGCCCTGACACGCCCGCCGGGTTCAAGCCCCGGCTGAGGCGGCCGATATCCCGGGTTGCATCCTTGCCTTGCCCGGAGTACCCCGCCATGAACGCCCCTGCCGAACTGAAGTACCGCCTGCTGACACGCAGCGACATGGACGGCCTGGTCTGCGCCGTGCTGCTGAAGGAGATCGGCATCCTGGGCGAGATCGTCTTCCACCACCCCAAGGACGTGCAGGACGGCAAGGTGGCGGTGACCGAGCGCGACATCCTCACCAACCTGCCCTACGTGCCCGGCTGCGGCCTGTGCTTCGACCACCATGCCAGCGAGCTGGTGCGCAACAGCGGGCAGCCCACGCCCAACTACATCCTGCGCGCCCACGCCAAGTCGGCCGCACGCGTGGTGTACGACCACTACGGCGGCAAGGCGCGTTTCCCGCGCATCAGCGACGCGATGATGGAAGCCGTGGACAAGGCCGACTCGGCCGACTTCACGATGGACGACGTGCTCGAACCCAAGGGCTGGGCGCTGCTGAGCTTCCTGATGGACGCGCGCACCGGCCTGGGCCGTTTCCGCGAATTCCGCATCTCGAACTACCAGCTGATGATGAAGCTCATCGAGTGCTGCCGCGACATGCCCATCGAGGACATCCTGGCCCTGCCCGACGTGAAGGAGCGCGTGGACCTGTTCTTCGCCCAGCACGCCGAATTCCGCCAGCAGATCGAGCGCGTGGCCGAGGTGCACGGCAAGCTGGTGGTGCTGGACCTGCGCGACGAACCGATCATCAACGCCGGCAACCGCTTCGTGGTGTATGCGATGTTCCCGCAGTGCGACATCAGCATGCACGTGATGTGGGGCCGCGAGAAGCTCAACACCGTGTTCACGGTGGGCAAGAGCATCTTCGACCGCCGCAACAAGCTCAACGTGGGCGAGCTGATGCTCAGCCACGGCGGCGGCGGCCACCACGCCGCCGGCACCTGCCAGGGTGACAACTACAACGCCGACCACATGAAGCGCGATCTGATCGAGGAGATCGTGAACCTGTCGAAGGCGGCGGCGAAGCTGGGCTAGGCGAGCCCGCCCCGTGCCGGGTTCAGGCCGAACCGGCGCGGACCAGGGCCTGCAGCTTCAGCACCGTCGCCCAGTTGCGCGACGTGGCCGCGCGCCCGGCCTTGCCCACCATCGCGGCGCCGGCCTTGCTTTCCAGGATGCCGTTGGCACACCACAGGTAGGCGGCATGCTCGCCGACGTGCAGGCGTTCGGGCGGCTGGGCCAGGGCGGCGAGCGGGGCCAGCCCGGCCAGGTCTTCGGCCGTGGCGGTGAAGGCCACGATCAGGCGCGACGCATCGGTGGCCTCGGCCACGAGCGGGTTCCCGGCTTCGATGGCGGCCATCTCGGTGGCGGTCTTCACGATCACCGCCACGTCCACGCCCAGGCCGTCGATCAGGGCCTGCCGGATGCGCGCCGCGTGTTTGAGCGAAGGCGCGGCATCGAACACCGCGTTGCCGCTGTTGAGCAGGGTGCGCACGCGCGTGTAGCCCAGCCCCTCCATCAGCGCGCGCCACTCGGCCATGGGCACCCGCTTGTTGCCGCCGACGTTGACGCCGCGCAGCAGCGCGACGTGGCTCTCGATCTTGCGCGCCATCAGCGGCTCCCGGGTGCGTCGCGTGGGCTGGTGACGATGCCCTGTGCCGCCGCCCAGGCCGCCACGTCGTCGCGCCGGATGGCGGCAGCCATCAGCCCCGGGAACGCATCGGGCGTGCAGGCGAAGGACGGCACGCCCAGCGCCGCCAGCTTGGCCGCCAGCGCGTGGTCGTAGGACGGCGCGCCTTCGTCGCTGAGCGCCAGCAGGGTGATGAACTGCACCCCGCTTTCCACCAGCTCGCTGGCGCGGCGCAGCAGGCCGGCTTCGACGCCGCCTTCGTACAGGTCGGAGATCAGCACGAAGATGGTGTTGCGCGGCTCGCGGATCAGGCCCTGGCAGTAGCCCACAGCACCGTTGATGTCGGTGCCACCGCCCAGCTGCACGCCGAACAGCACGTCCACCGGGTCCTGCAGCTGTTCGCTCAGGTCGACCACGGCGGTGTCGAACACCACCAGCTTGGTGGCCACCGCCGGCAGGCTGGCCATCACCGCGCCGAAGATGCTGGCGTAGACGATGCTGTTGGCCATGGAGCCGCTCTGGTCGATGCACAGCACCACCTCGCGCTGCGGGCGCCGCGCCTTGCGGCCGTAGCCCACCAGCGTCTGCGGCACGATGGTCTGGTAGTCGGGCTGCCAGTGGCGCAGGTTGGCGCGGATGGTGCGCGCCCAGTCGATCTCGGCGTGGCGCGGGCGGCGCTTGCGCTGGCTGCGGTCGAGCGCGCCGCTGACGGCCGAACGCAGTGGCTCTTCCAGCTTCTGCATCAGCTGCTCGACCACACGCCGTACCACGGCGCGCGCGGTGTCCTTGGTCTTGGCCGGGATCACCGCGCCCAGCGCCATCAGGCTGGCCACCAGGTGCACATTGGCTTCCATCGTCTGCAACATCTCGGGCTGCAGCAGCATGTCGCGCATGTTCAGGCGTTCCAGCGCGTCGCGCTGCATCACCTGCACCACCGGGCTCGGGAAGTACTTGCGGATGTCGCCCAGCCAGCGCGCCACGCTGGGGGCCGAAGCGCCGCGGCCACCGCGGCGGTCCTGCTGCTGCAGGCCGCCAGGGCCTTGCGGTTCGTAGAGCGCGGTGAGGGCCTGGTCCATCTCGGCGGCCGGGCCGCTCAAGCCGCCGCAGGCGGCTTCGGCTTCACCGCCCAGCACCAGGCGCCACCGGGCACGGCGTTGGATGTCGTCGATGCTCATGCAGAGATCCCCAGCAACTGGCGCAAGAGCGGAATGGGCAGCGCGGCGCGTGCTTCGTCCCAGTCGGCCGCGGCCGACGCGGCGGCCGCGGGCGCCGCGCCGCGACTGGCGCGCTGGCCCAGGTCGCGCCGCTCGCCGGGGCCGAACAGCGAGAAGGTGCGCCGCACCAGCGGCAGCACGCGGATGAAGTGTTCGTCGCTCAAGCCCGCCAGCCATTCGTCGACCAGCAACCAGACCTTGTTGTCGTGCAGCAGCACCGTCGCGTTGCGGTTGAGGAAACCGTCCAGCCAGGCCGCAGCCTTGGATGGGTCGGCCGCGGCCGACAGGTGCAGTGACAGCGCCTGCGCCACCTGCTCCACGTTCCACACACCCTCGTCCAGCAGCAGGCGCACGGCCACACCCTGCAGCAGTTCGTGCGCGCTGGTGCCGGCGGCCAGCTGGGCCAGGGCGCGGCGCCAGGCTTCGGTCTGCTCGTCACCCGCACGCAAGGCGATGGCGGCGTGGGCGCCCAGCAGCTTGTCGCGCAGCGCGTCGGCGGCGGCTTCGTCGAGCGACCCGCAGGCCAGCGGCAGGCCGATGGCGGCGCGCACGATCAGGCCGTCCAGCACCTGGGCCACCAGCGTGGCGTCGGTCTGGCGCACGTTGCCGTAGCGGAAGACGTTGGCCAGCGGCGGCAGCGCGGCCAGCAGCTGCAGCACGTCGCCGGTGAGCGCGGCGCGGCTCTGCAGCGCGTGGGTGGCGGCGGCGACGGCGGCTTCCAGGTCGGCCAGCAGCACGCGGTCGACCAGGGCCGAGAGTTGTGCCAGCTGTTCAACGTGCTGGCACTGGTCGACCACGCGCGCGGTGGCGGCCTCGGCGATGGTCTGGCCCCAGGGGCTGGCTTCGATCAGGCGCAGCGCGAATTCGGGCTGCCATTGCAGCGTCCAGATCTCGTGGAAGGTGCCGCGCGCGCTGCGGCCCACCTTGGCCACCGTGCCCCAGGGGATGTCGAGCAGGTTCAGGCGGTGCAGCAGGTGGCTGCGCGCCAGGTCGCCGCTCTGGCGCAGGTCCAGGTCCAGCGTCTTCTCCAGCGCCTCGGGCTTGAGGCGCAGGGTCTTCTGGCTCTGCTCCAGGTCGCGCTGCAGCGGCACCGTGGGCACGGCGGCGGGCACGGCGCCCAGGCGGTCGCCGATGACCAGGGCGTCGGCGATGAAGGCCAGCACGCTGTCGTCGCCCAGCGTCAGCACGGCGCGGGTGGCTTCGTGCAGCTCGGGCAGGCCGGGGGCGGGGCGCTCGCGCAGGGCGGCGAGCGCCTCGGCCAGGCGCGTGGCTTCGATCAGGTGGGCCGACGAGACATCGAGGTCGCGCTCGCGCATCAGCCGCGCCACGCGGGCCAGCCAGCCGGTGGCACGCGGTTGGCCGGTCTCGTGGCAGGCCCACAGATGGTCGTACCAGCCGGGTGATGCGATGCCGGCGCCGTAGCCGCTGGCGCGCGCCAGCCGGCGGTAGGTCCAGGGCACCCAGGTGCTCTGCACCTTCACCTTGGCCAGGCCCTTGAGCAGCGCCTGGTCGGCCTTGGCGGTGACCTCGGCCTGCAGCGCGCCCAGGTGCCAGGCACCCACCGCCACCGCGATGCGCTCGTGCCCTTCCTTCACCGCCGCGCGCACACATTGCCGCATGTGGGCTTCGCGCAGCGCCTCGCGGCGGGTTTCGGCCTCGCTGCGCGGGCGTTCGCCGATCTCGGCGCGCACCGTGGTCATGGCCTCGGCGATGGCGGCGAAGAGTTCCTCGCCGTCGCCGCGCTCTTCGACCATGTGGTTCCACCACGACTCGCCGTCGGCATAACCGGCGGCGCGGGCCAGCCAGTCCAGCGGGTCGGCGCTGTCGGTGTCGGCCGCGGCTTCTTCGGCTTCGCTCTCGGGCTCGGCCTTGTCCAGCGCCAGCGCATGCGTCAGCGGCAGATCGATGAAGCGCAAGGGCACGCCGTTCTGCGCCGCCCAGCGCAGCGCCTGCCACTCGGGCGAGAAGACGGCATAGGGGTGGTAGACGGCCAGCCGCGGCTCGTCGGGGCAATGTGTCAGCAGCGCCACGGGCGGTTGCATCGCTTCGTCCAGCACATGCGGCAGCAATGCTTCGGCCTCGGGCGGGCCTTCCAGCAGCACCACGTCGGGCTTGAGCGCGTCGAAGGCGCGCCGCAGGCTGCGCGCGCAGCCCGGGCCGTGGTGGCGGATGCCGAAGAGGTGCGGCTTGGAAGCCATGCTGTTGGGGGGCTAGCCCTGTTCGCGGCAGGCGCGGTACAGGTCCTTCCAGTCGGCGCGTTCCTTCACCACCGTTTCCAGGTACTCGTTCCACACCACGCCGTCCTGCACCGGGTCTTTCACCACCGCGCCGATCAGGCCGCTGGCCATGTCGTGCGGGCGCAGCACGCCGTCGCCGAAGTGGCCGGCCAGCGCCATGCCGCTGTTGATGACGGAGATGGCCTCGGCCGTGGACAGCGTGGACGTGGGCGACTTCAGCTGCGTCTTGCCGTCTTCGGTCTTGCCGTTGCGCAGCTCGCGGAAGATCTGCACCAGGCGCCGCACCTCCTTCAGCGCCGGCGGCTCGGCCGGCAGCTCCAGCGCGCGGCCCATCTCGGCCACGCGCTTCATCACGATGGACACCTCTTCGTCTTCACTGGCCGGCACCGGCAGCACCACGGTGTTGAAACGCCGCTTGAGCGCGGCCGAAAGTTCGTTGACGCCCTTGTCGCGGTTGTTCGCGGTGGCGATGACGCTGAAGCCGCGCACCGCCTGCACCTCGCTGGCGAGTTCGGGGATGGGCAGGGTCTTCTCGGACAACACGGTGATCAGGCTGTCCTGCACGTCGGCGGGTATGCGCGTGAGTTCTTCGACACGGGCGATCTTGCCGTGGCGCATGGCGTGCATCAGCGGGCTTTCCACCAGCGCCTTCTCCGAAGGGCCGTGTGCCAGCAGCTGGGCGTAGTTCCAGCCGTAGCGCAGCTGTTCTTCGCTGGTGCCGGCCGTGCCCTGGATCAGCAGCGTGGAATCGCCGCTGACCGCCGCCGCCAGGTGCTCGCTCACCCAGCTCTTGGCCGTGCCCGGCACGCCGTAGAGCAGCAGCGCGCGGTCGGTGGCCAGCGTGGCGACGGCGATCTCCATCAGGCGCGGGCTGCCGATGTACTTGGCGCTCACCTCGAAGCCGTTATCCAGCTTGCCGCCCATCAGGTAGGTGAGCACGGCCCAGGGCGAGAGCTTCCAGTTGGGCGGGCGCGCACGCTGGTCCTGCCTGGCCAGCTCTTCGAGTTCGGCCGCGTACTGCTGTTCGGCATGCTGGCGCATCACGGCGGTGGCGTTCATGGCGTGGCGGTCTCCGGTGCAAGGGTGTTCAGGGCGCGGCGTGTAGCCAGTGTCTGGGCCAGCGCGTGCAGCGTGTCGGCCCAGGATGGTGTGTCGTCGGGGCGGCGCTGGATGCTGGCCAGCGGGGCCAGCGTTTCCAGGTGCAGGGCCGCGGCGAGTTCGGGCAAGGCGGCGCGCAGGGTGTAGTCGCCCGCCAGGGTGGCCGCGGCGTCACGCGCCACCACGTGCTGCACGAGCGCGGTCGACAGGGCGGCACTGAGCGTCTGGCCCGCCGGGCAGGCGGCCAGGATCTGCAGCAGCAGCCCGTCCAGGCGCACGCTGCTGTCCTTCAGCTGGCGCTGCCAGTGGCGTTCACGCCGCGCCGGTGGCAGCAGGGCCAGCAGCTGGGTGTGGTGCTCGGCCCAGGCGGCGGCGCCACTGTCGAGCACGGCTTCGCACCAGGTAAGGTCCGGCGCGGCCAGCAGCACGTCGCGCCAGCCGCGCTGCAGGGCTTCGGCCCAGTCGGTCTTGGCCGCCCATTTCAGCAGTTCGGCGGCGTCCAGGCCGGTGTGCATGGTCCACCAGGCCAGCGGCACCTGGCGCACCAGCTGGTACAGCCACCAGGCGCGTTCGCCCAGCCGTTCGTGCGTGGGGCGCGTGGCTTCGATCTGGTCGGCCTTCCAGTCGTCGGTGGCTGCGGACGGGGCGTCGATCTCCCAGCGCCGGCCGAGCAGGCCGCGCTGGCTGGTGACGAAGGCAGCCAGCCGCGCTGCGGCACGCCGCGGGTGCGCGGCCTCGGGCAGGTGCAGCAGCAGGGCCAGCGCGGCCTGACGTACCTCGCGGCTGCGGTCGCTGCGCAGGCTGTCGAGCAGGCTCTCGTCATCGGGGCCGATGCCCTCGGCCAGCACGGCGACGAGTTCGGCGCGTTCCTTGGCCGGCAGTTCGGGCAGCGCCTGCTGCAGGCGTTCGCGCGCGGCCGCGGGGTCGCTGGCGCGTTCGCGCCGCAGCAGGGCGCGGCGTTGCTCGAAGCTGCCGTCCTGCCACAAGGTTTGTGCGTCAGCCTCGGTGCTGGCGCCGGCGGCGTAGCGCCATTCCTCGCGCTGCTGGCCCAGCCAGCGGCCGCGTTCACCCAGCGTGGGCGCGAAGGCGGCGCGCAGGGCCAGCGAGCGGCGGCCCAGCTCCAGCACCGTGGGCAGCAGCGCGGGCGGGACACGCAGGCCGGCGCGGCCGAGCACCAGCGCCACGGCCTGCTGCAGGCGCGGCGGGCCCTCGCGCAGCGCCCAGGTGATGGGGGCCAGCTGGGCCGGCTCTGTCAGTGCATCCTGGGTGTCAGCCATCGCGCCTGCGGGCAGCACGTCGGCCAGCGGCGCGCCCTGGGCACCGGCGGCACTGCAGGCAGCCAGCACGGCGGCGGCACGCAGCACCGCTGCGGCGGGCTCGGCGCCGGCCGTGGCGGCGGCAATGGCCGCGCCCACCTCGCCCGGCCAGGCCGGCAGCGGCGCGGCGTGGCGCTCGGTGCCCACCAGGGCCGCCGGCAGCAGCGGGGCCCAGGCGCTCATTCGCTGCTCCTTTGCCACAGCGGCGTGGGCTGCTGCGGCAGCCAGGCGGTGAGCGGGCGCAGCGCCACGCCGTCCCATTCACCCATCAGCGTGACGGGCTGCCCGCCGGTGGCGGCCAGCAGGGCCCAGGTGTCGGTGTCGCCCAGCTGCAGGCGCAGCGTGCGGCCTTCGCACACGGCCAGGGTCTGCCCGGCCAGCTGTGCAGCCACGGCATCGGGCAGCAGCAGCGGGTGCAGGCCGACCCAGGGCGACGCGGCACAGCGCAGCGCCAGCTGCTGCCACTCGGCGGCCAGCGTGGTGGCCGGCCAGGCGGGTGGGCCGAGTGCGGCTTCGGTGCTGGCGCACAGCACCCGCAGGCCGGCCGTGCCGGGGAAGGCCACCAGCGTGGCCTGCACGCTGCTGCCGGTGAGCCAGGCCTGTTCGAAGCCGCGGCCGCCGAAGGCGTGGTCGAGCAGCCAGGCTCGGCGGCCGGAGCCTGCCCCCTGCAGCCAGACGCGGCGTTCCGTGAGCTTGTCGTCGCGCTGTTCGGTGGCGCTGCCGAGCACGGTCCAGCGGTCGGTGAGCGGCGCGCCCGCGGCCAGCACCTCGGCCTTGTCGTGCGGCCAGCCGGCCACGGTGCGCAACTCGGCCTGCAGGTCGGCGCTCAGGCTGTTGCGGCGCTGCAGCGCTTCACAGGCCAGCTGCAGCAGGCCCAGGCGGTGCAGGGTGCGCTCGGTGTCGCGCGCCAGGGCGCTGCCTGCGGCGTCGCGCACGCGCTGGGCCAGGCCGGGGGCCTGCGCGTCGACCAGGCGCGCGGCCATGGTGGCCCAGCCCTGCAGCAGCTCGGCGTTCAGCGCGCCCAGGCCGCGGCCGATCTGGTCGGCCAGCCAGCGTTGCAGCTCGCCGGCGGCGCCTTCGATGCGCTGCCAGCGCTGCGCCTCGCGCGCGGCGGCGGCTGCGGGGTCGGCGGGCGTGGCGGGTTTGTCGGCCGCGGCGGCCTGGCGCTCTTCCTTCTTCTGCGCCTTCTCGCTGCGTGTGGCCAGCCATTCGCTGACCCAGGCCGGCTCGGCCTCGTCCTTGAACAGCGCGGCGTTCTGCACCCGCAGCATCAGCAGCGCCAGGCCGTGTTTGCAGGGGAACTTGCGGCTCGGGCAGCTGCAGCGGAAGGCGGGGCCGGCCAGGTCCACCTGCGTCTGGTAGGGCTTGCTGCCGCTGCCCTGGCAGGCGCCCCACAGCGCCGCGGCGCTGGCGCCCAGCTGCGGCCAGCCGGCCGGCGACAGCAGCCCCTGTGCGGCCTTGGCCGACGCGGCGTCGGGCGCCAGTGCAAGCACCGCGTCCAGGGTCAACGTCATGCCCGCCATGCCTCCCTTGGTTTTGTCGGCCGAGAGTCTATGCGCTGCCGGCGCGGCCTTGATGCGGCGCAAGCCGCCGCGCCCGCGGCGGGCCTAGGCTGGCCCGCATGACGATCCGCTCCTGGCTGATGGCCGCTGGCCTTGCGGCGCTGGTGGCCCCGGCCGCCGCGCAGACCCCGGCGCCCGCGCGCGGCGAACTGCTGTACGGCACACATTGCATCGCCTGCCACCGCGAGCAGATGCACTGGCGCGACAAGCGCGTGGCCGTGGACTGGCCGACGCTGAAGCAGCAGGTGGCGCTGTGGCAGGGCCGCGCGCTGCTGGGCTGGAGCGACGAGGACGTCACCGAAGTGGCGCGTTACCTCAACGACACCATCTACCGATACCCGGTGGACAGCGGCCAGCGCGCCATCACGCCGCTGCGTTGACCCTGCGGTATCGGCGCGTGCGCCTGCCGGCATCGCGGCCGGCCACCACGTGCTGCGGTACCGTGCCGTGTGCCGGCGCTGGCTAGCATCGCCCCGCATGGACATCCGCACCGCCCTCTTTGCCTGGCGCACCGAACACCGGCTCGACGCCGAGTCCACCGCCCGCCTGGAACACCTGGCCGGCCTGCGCGGTGAACCCCCGCGGCTGGCGCGTGGGCTGCCCGCCGGCGTGTTGGGGCTGGGTGCAGCGCTGCTGGGGCTGGGCGTGATCCTGTGGATCGCCGCCAACTGGGACACCCTGGGCCGCGCCGGCCGCTTCGCGCTGCTGCAGGGCCTGGTGCTGGCGGCGGTGGCCGGCGCCGCGGCACGGCCGGCGCAGCGCGCGCCGCTGGCGCTGCTGGGGCTGCTGGCCATCGGTGGCCTGTTTGCGTTTTTCGGCCAGACCTACCAGACGGGCGCCGACCCCTGGCAGCTGTTCGCCCTGTGGGCCGCGCTGGCGCTGCCGCTGTGCCTGGCGGTGCGCAGCGATCTGCTGTGGACGCCCTGGGCCTTGGTGGTGATGGTCGGGGTCTCGCTCTGGGTGCATGCCCACACCGGCCACGGCTGGCGCTTCGAGCCCGACGACCTGCGCGCCCACCTGGCGGCCTGGGCCGTGGCGCTGGCCCTGGTGGGCGCGCTGGCCGCGCCGCTGCGCGCCCATACCGGCGCCGGGCCCTGGTCGCTGCGCACGGCACTGACGCTGGCGGTGGCTTCGGTGACGGCCACGGCCCTGGGCGGCCTGTTCCACAGCCACGTCGGCCTGCAGTTTCCGCTCGGCCTGCTGGTGCTGGCGGTGCTGGCCTTTGCACTGGCGCGGCCGGCGTCGTTCGACGTCTTCGGCCTCAGCGCTGCGGCCCTGGGCCTGAACCTGCTGCTGGTGTGCGGGCTGGCGCGGCTGCTGATGGAAGGAGCCGGGAACAACCCGATCGGCGCGCTGCTGCTGCTGGGCCTGTGCGCCGCCGGGCTGCTGGCCGGCACGGTGAGTGGCGTGCTGCGGCTGGCGCGGCGCCCGGCGGCCGATCTGGGGGCCACATGAGCACCGCCCGCCTGCAGATGCTGCGCGACGCCGCTGTCTCCCAGCGCCTGTTGCCGCCCCATGCCCAGGTGCCGGCGCAGGACACCCGCCCCTGGCCCGCGGTTCTGCTGATGGCACTGGGTGCCTGGCTGGCTGCGCTGCCGCTGCTGGGCGTGGTGGGCCTGCTCTTCGGCGATCTGCTGCAAGGCGCCGTGGGGCCTTATGCCGTGGGCCTGCTGCTGCTGGCCGGCGCGCTGGTGGTTTTGCGCAGCGAGCAGACACCCCTCTTCGTCGAGCAGCTGGCCGTGCCGGCGGTACTGGTGGGCCTGCTGTCGCTGGGCTGGGCCTTCTTCCGCGACCTGCCCGCGGGCCTGGCGGCAGCGCTGCTGGCCCTGCTGGTGCTGGCCCTGGGCTGGGCCGTGCGCCGCGCCTGGATGCGGGCGCCGCTGGGTGCCGCCGGTGCGCTGCTGTGGGCACTGGCCTTCTCCCCGCACGGCGACCCCTGGGCCTGGCAGGGTGGCGCGATGCTGCGTTACGGCCTGGCCTGGCAGGGCGGCGTGCTGATCTGGCTGGCTGCCTTGGCGCTGCAGGGCCGGGCCCTGGCCGGTGCAGCCGCGACGCAGGCTGCCGCCGCGCTGGAGGCGCTGGCCGCCGGCTGGCTGCTGGCCTGCCTGGCGGGGCTGGCCTGGTGGGCCGGCAGCAGCTTCCTGGTGAGCGGGGTGCTGGGGGGTGGTGTCGTCGGCGAGATCGGGCGCCTGGCGCTTGAACACCGCTGGCAGGCGGGGCGCGTGCCGCTGCTGCAGGGCCTGTCGGTGCTGCTGGCGGCTTGTGCGCTGGCGCTGGCCGCGCGCGCCTGGCCCGGGCAACGCAAGCCCTGGCTGGCGCTGGCCGGGCTGGTGCCAGTGCTGCTGGCGGGCTTCATGCCGGCGCTGGGCGCGCTGCTGCTGGCGCTGGCAGCCTGCGCCATCACCGCGCGCTGGCGCCTGGCTGCGGCAGCGGGGCTGGCCGCGGCCTGGGTCATTGGCGCCTTCTACTACCAGCTGGCCTGGCCGCTGGCGCAGAAGGCCGTGGTGCTGGCGCTGGCCGGCGCGCTGCTGGGTGCGCTGGCGTGGTGGCCGGCGCGGCGCGCCTTTGCGGCGCGGGACGAAGCCGCAGCGGCCACAGCCGCCCCGCCGCGCTGGGCCCGCGCCGGCCTGGCCGCGGGCGCGCTGCTGGTGCTGGCCGTGGCCAACCTCGGCATCTGGCAGAAGGAGTCGCTCATCGCCCACGGCCAGCCGGTCTTCGTGGACCTGGCGCCGCGCGACCCGCGTTCGCTGATGCAGGGCGACTACATGGCGCTGAACTTCCGCTTGGGGGTCGACACCACGGCCGTCGGCCTGATGAGCGGCGCACGCCCGCGCGTGGTGGCACGGCGCGACGCGCAGAGCGTCGCCACCGTGCTGCGCCTGCACCAGCCGGGCGGCGCACTGGCGGCCGACGAGCTGCTGATCGAGCTCACGCCCAAGGGCGGCCGCTGGACCCTGGTCACCGACGCCTGGTTCTTCCGCGAAGGCGAGGCCGAGCGCTGGGCCGCGGCGCGCTACGGCGAGTTTCGCGTGGCGCCCGACGGCCGCGCGCTGCTGGTGGGCCTGCGCGGGGTCGACCTCAAGCCGCTGTAGGCGTGCCTCAGCCGCGCGGGCTGAAGGTGCGCGGGAACAGCACCGGCGCGCTGCGGTCCTTCAGCCGGTAGCCCATGGGCGGGCGCTTGGCCGCGGTTTCCATCTGGCCGGCTTCGAGCAGGAAGTCGGCCGCCAGCATGCGGGTGCGAAAGCCGCTCTTGTCCACCGGCCGGCCCAGCACCACCTCGTAGGCGTGCTGCAGCTGCGGCAGCGTGAAGGGCTCGGGCAGCAGGAAGGCCGGCAGCGAGGTGTATTCCACCTTGCTGCGCAGCCGCTCCACCGCGGTGGCCAGGATCTGTGCGTGGTCGAAGGCCAGCTTCAGCCGCGGCGGCAGGCGGTCGACGGCGAACCAGGCCACGTCGGCTGCATTGGCGCCCCTGGCCGGCTGCAGCTCGCGCGCCGGCAGCAGCGCAAAGTAGACGTGGGTGGACGACCAGCCGCGCGGGTCGCGCGTGGCGCTGCCCCAGCTGCCCAGCTGCTCGAGGTAGGGGCTGGCAACGCCGGTCTTCTCGCGCAGCTTGCGGCTGGCGCAGGCTTCGAGGTGCGCGTCCTGCGCCACGTCGACGAAGCCGCCCGGCAGCGCCCAGTGGCCGGGAAAAGGCTCGCCGGGCGCGGCGGCGCGCTGCACCAGCAGCACCTGCAGCTCATCGCCCAGCACGCTGAAGATGGCCACGTCCACCGTGGTCAGCGGGCGCGGGAAGTCGGCGCCGGCCGCGGCGTCACGCCGGCGCGTTGCCATGCAGCAGCCCCAGGAAGTGGTCGAGCATGTGGAAGTGGTCGTCGTGGAAGCGGTCTTCGAGCTCGCCCAGCCGCGCCAGCGGCACCCATTCCACGGATTGCGCGTCGTCGTCGGCGCGCACTTCGGGCAGGGGCCGGTCGCCCAGGTCGAAGTGGAAGGCGTGGGTGATGGTGCGGCCGCGCTGGCTGCGCTCGGGGTGGTCGAACACGGCCTGTCCGCGCAGCGCGCGCCTCAGGTCGTCGGGCAGCAGCTTCAGGTGCGTCTCTTCCTCCAGTTCACGCAGTGCCGACTGGTAGGTGGTTTCGCGCTGCTCGATGAAACCACCCGGCACGGCGTACAGGCCGCGGCCGGGCGCGTGGGCGCGGCGGATCAGCAGCACGTGGCCGGCGCAGGACACCACCGCGTCCACCGTCACGAACACCGGCGGGTAGGGCGCGGCGGCCCAGGCCTGGCGGTAGCTGCGCAGGTGGCGCCATTCCTCGGCCAGCGGTGCCAGCCACGGCAGCGCGGCCCAGGCGCGCAGGAACTGCAGCGTGGAGGCCGGGGCCCGGCCCGCCAGCGCGGCGAGCGTGGCGTCGAGCACGCCGGGCTCGGTGCCGAAGAGCGCGTCGCGCAGCTGCGTGCCGTCGGCGCCTTCGACGCGCCCGGCGCGCTGCAGCGTCCAGCCGGGAAAGCCCAGCAGGTACTCGCTGGTGGCGTCCTTGAAGTGGCCCACCAGCGCCACACGCGCCGCCGCGCCGGCCAGTGCCGCCACCGCCTGGTGCACCTCGCGCTGCCAGCGCGCCGCGTTGTAGCAGTCGCGCCGGGGGAGGAACTGCACCCGCGCACGCTCGGCTTCCGGCAGCGCCAGGCGGATCATCCCGGCCCGCTCGTCGGCCGTGAACGGGTTGCGCGGCGTGCGGGCCTGGTGCGCCGAACCCAGCACCACCACGCAGCGCGGCGCCAGCGCCAGGGCCTGCCGCAGCAGCGCCAGGTGGCCGTTGTGCAAGGGCTGGAAGCGGCCGATCACCACCGCCACGTCGGCTTGCGTCATGGACTCTTCCTTCACAGCAGTTGGGCCGCGATGGGCATCTGCCGCCCGCTGCCGAAGGCGCGCGAGCGCACGCGCAGGATGGGCGCGGCCTGGCGCCGCTTGTACTCGTTGCGCGCGATCAGCCCGCGCACGCGCTGCACGGTGGCCTCGCCTTCGGCCGTCTGGCGCAGCTTCGCGACGAAGGCGCTGGCCTCGTCCCATTCCCAGTGCGCCAGGCGCCGGCCTTCGATCAGCCACTTCAGGATCTCGTCCAGCACCGGGTAAGGCGGCAGGCTGTCGCTGTCGCGCTGGCCCGGCGCCAGCTCGGCCGAGGGTTCCTTGTCGATGATGGCCTGCGGAATGAGCGTGCGGCCCGCCACCTGGTTGAGGTGCCGCGCCAGCGCGAACACCTCGGTCTTGTAGAGATCGCCGATGGGCCCCAGGCCGCCGTTGGTGTCGCCGTACAGCGTGCAGTAGCCCACCGAGATCTCGCTCTTGTTGCCCGTGGTCAGCAGCAGGTGGCCAAAGCGGTTGCTGTAGGCCATCAGCACCGTGCCGCGCACGCGCGCCTGCAGGTTCTCCAGCGGCAGGCCGGCCATGGGCTGGCCGAAGCTGGCCTGGAACAGCTGCGACAGGGCGTCGACCGTGGCGGCGATGGGGTGGGTCTGCAACGGGATGCCGAGCGCGTCGCACAAGGCCTGCGAGTCGCTCACCGAGCCGGCCGACGAGAACACCGAGGGCATGGTGACGGCAGCGACGTTCTGCGCGCCCAGCGCCTCTACGGCCAGGGCCAGGGTCAGCGCGCTGTCGATGCCACCCGAGCAGCCCACCACGGCCTGGCGGAAGCCGCAGCGGCGCGCGTAGTCGCGGATGCCCAGCACGATCTGCGCGCGGTAGAAGGCCATGGTGGACAGGCCCGCCGGGTCTACCGCCGCCAGCGCCTGGCCGTCGCGCGCGCTGAAGCGGCCACCTTCGAAAGTGAGTGTGCTCACGTCCTCGACAAAACGCCGCGCCTCGAACACCACCTGCCCGGCCGGATTCACGGCGAACGAGGCACCGTCGAACACCACCTGGTCCTGCCCGCCCACCTGGTTGACGAACAGCAGCGGCAGGCCGTGGCGCCGGCAGGCCGCGCCGAACACCTGGTGGCGCTGCTCGCGCTTGCCGATGTTGGACGGGCTGGCGTTGATCGACACCACCAGATCGGGCGCCGCGTCGGCCAGGCGCAGGAAGGGGTTGACGGCGTAGTCCTGGCCGGCGTCGTTCCAGCCGTCCTCGCAGATCATCAGGCCGACCTGCACCCCGCCGATGCGCAGCACGCGCGCCACGTCGGGGCCGGGCTCGAAGTGGCGGCGCTCGTCGAAGATGCCGTAGGTGGGCAGCAACTGCTTGGCGTAGCGCAGCAGGATCTCGCCGGCCTTGAAGACAACGAGCGCGTTCTCCAGCGCCTTGCCGGCGCCGCTGCGGCGCAAGGGCGTGCCGACGATCCAGTGCAGCTCGCGCAACTGGCGCGAGGCCTGCTGCAGCGCCGCCAGCCCGGCCTCGGTGCGTTCGATGAAGCCGGGCTCTTCGAGCAGGTCGCCTGGGTAGTAGCCGGTGAGCGACAGCTCGGGGAACACCACCAGCGCCGCACCATCCAGCGCCGCCTGCTGCGCGGCGGCCACCATGCGTGCCACGTTGCCCTCGATGTCGCCCACCGTCGGGTTGAGCTGGGCCACGGTGAGCTTCATTCGCGCACCTTGAACACCTGGCGCAGGTAGGCCAGGAAGGTCTCGTCGTCGCAGATCGTCTTGCCCGGCGAGTCCGACAGCTTGGCCACCGGCTGGCCGTTGCAGCGCACCAGCTTCATCACGATGTTCAGCGGCTTCAGCCCCATGTCGTTGGTGAGGTGGGTGCCGATGCCGAAACCCAGCTGTGTGCGGTCGGCGAAGTGGCGGTAGATGCGGAAGGCCTCGGGCAGGTCCAGCCCGTCGCTGAACACCAGGCGCTTGGTGTGCGCGTCGATGCGCAGGCCGGCGTAGTGGGCCAGCGCCTTCTCGCCCCAGACGATGGGGTCGCCCGAATCGTGGCGCAGGCCGTCGAAGAGCTTGGCGAAGTAGAGGTCGAAGTCGGCCAGGAAGGCGTCCATGCCCACCACGTCGGTGAGCGCGGTGCCCAGGTCGCCGCGGTATTCCTGCACCCAGTCTTCCAGCGCGGCCTTCTGGAAGTTGCGCAGCCGCACGTCCAGCGCCTGGTAGCTCTGCAGGTACTCGTGCGCCATGGTGCCGATGGCCACCAGGCCCAGGGTGCGCGCCAGGTGCACGTTGGAGGTGCCCTTGAAGAACTGCGGCACCTCGCGCTGCAGCGTGCGCACCACCTCTTCCTGCCAGGCGCCCGAGTAGCGGCGGCGCACGCCGAAGTCGAAGAACTCGAAGGCGTGTGCGCGCGCCGGCTCCTGGCCGAAGCGGCGCAGCAGGTCCACCTTGGCCGCCAGGCGGCGGCGGCCTTCTTCCAATGCCGCGCTGGCGTCGAAGCGGCGAAAGTACAGCTCGTTGACGATGGCCAGGATGAAGATCTCGAAGCCCATCACGTGCACCTGGCGCCCGCTGGCCACGACCGTCAGCGTGTCACCTTCGATGCCGGCCTCGATGAAGCGGCGCTGGAAGCGGAAGATGCGCAGGAAGTCGACGAAGTCGGGCTTGATGTAGCGCAGGCCGCCCAGGTAGGCGAGTTCCTCTTCGGTGAAGGACAGGCTGCACAGGTGGTCGAGCTGCCCGTCCAGGTCGGCGAGCAGCGTGGGCAGCGGGTACTCGGCGCTGTTGCGGCAGACGAAGCGGTATTCGGCCGTGGCTTGCGGCTGGCGGTGCAGCATGGCCTGCCACATGGTGAACTTGTAGAGGTCGGTGTCCAGCAGGCTGCGGATGACGGGGCTCATGGCGGCTTTCGTCCGGTTCAGCGGGCCGCGGCCTGCACCAGGGGCAGCAGCTCGGCGGTGGTGGCGAGCGTGGCGCCGCGTGTGCGCATCTCGGCCAGGAAGGCCTGCTGCTGGGGCTCGAAGCCGGCCACCGGGCTCATGGCATCGGTGAGCAGCGTCACGCGGCGCGCGCCTTCGGGGCCGAGCTGTTCCACCAGGTCGCCGACCGTGGCCTTCACGCAGTGGCTGCCGGCCTCGCCGGCCACCAGGATGCGGTCCGCCCCGGCCAGGCGCTGCAGCAGGGCATCGTTGAGCTGGGTGGCTTCGTCGTCGGCATCGGGCACCTCGGCCAGCAGGGCGCTGTAGTGCTCGGTCCAGGGGTTCTGGCCCTTGGTGATCTTGGCCACTTGGGTGAGCTGGGCCGATTCCCACGCGGCATAGGCGGCCTGCAGGCCGGCGTGCACGGCGTGGCCCCAGGTGCCGATCTCGCAGTGCACGGGCCACACCATCAGCGTGTAGCGGCCGCGCGCCTCCAGCTCGTCCAGGTAGGCCAGGGTGCGCGGCAGCGCGGTGGCCGCGCGCGGGCGGAAGTCGCCTGCGCGGACCTGGGCCGCGGTGATGGGGGTGAAGGGCGCGACGGCCGAGCCGTCGGCCTGCCTCCAGAAGGTGGGGTGGGCGATGTCGACGCGGTGGTGCGAGTCGAGCGTGACGGTGATGGCCGCCAGGCCCGCGCCGCCGGCGCGGACGAGGCCGGCCACGCGCTGCATGTCGGCATGCGCGCCGGGCACCGGCAGGGCCGGGGCGAGCGGGCTGCCGGTGAGGGGGTTGAGCGGGCGCCAGGCCTCGGGCAGATCGCAGAAGTCGTTCTGGGGGTCGATGACCAGGAGGTGGATGCGGGGCTTCATCGCGGCTCTTGGGGAAGGTGTCGGTGGCTGGACTTTAGCCGATCAAGTTGTTTTGTACAACTTATAGACCCGCGGCAAGCGGCATGGCGCGTCTGCCCCGGCGGGCCGGGGTGGGCCTGCGCTTCACTGCGCACCGTGGCTCCCTGTCTCGGCTTTCCTGCGCTGACGCGCGCTATCGGCGGCGTTGCGTCAGAACCAGATGTTCCACAGCCCCACGAACACATGGCCCCAGATCAGGATGTTCACGGCCAGCATCGTGAACACGCGGCTGAAGTTCCACAGCGCGCGGGCGCGCCACAGCGCCTCGTGGCGGCCGGTGAACATATACAGCAACATGAACAGCACCGAAGGCACGAAGGTGCCGACGATGAGCACGGCCATCAAGCCATAAAAGACGTTCATCGCTGCATGGACAGGGGCGGGCGGGCGGGCATGCGGCGGAATGTACTGCACGGTGCACGCCGTCTCGCTCTGCCGCGGCCCTACACTCGCGCCGTTCGAACCGCCGAGAAACCGCCTTCACACTCCCCGCATGCGCAAGCAAACCAAAGGCGTGCCGCTGCCGCGCGGCGGCAAGGTGACCCTGGAGATGGTGGCCCAGGCCAGCGGCGTGTCGCCGAGCACGGTCTCGCGCATCCTGAACGGCACCGCCATCGTCAGCGGCGACAAGCGCGCCGCGGTGGACCAGGCCATCGCACAACTCGGCTTCGTGCCCAACCCCATCGCGCGCGGCCTGGCCGGCGGGCGCACCATGAGCGTGGGCGTCGTCACGCAGACCATCGACAGCCCCTTCTACGGCGTGGCGCTGCGCGGCATCGAAGAAGCGCTGGGCCAGGCCGGCTACAGCGCGCTCTTCGTCAGCGGGCACTGGGACGCTGAAACCGAGAAACGCTGCATCGAGACCCTGCGCGTGCGACGTGTCGACGGGCTCATCATCCTCAACGCGCGCCTGGGCAACCCGACGCTGAAGGCGCTGGCCAAGACGCTGCCCGTGGTGATCACCGGCCGCACGCTGAAGGCACCCGATCTCTACGCGCTGGACTTCGACAATTTCGAGGGCGCGCGCCTGGCCACGCACCACCTGCTGGCGCTGGGCCACCGCGACATCGTGCACATCGCGGGTGACCCTGAGCACCTGGACGCCATCGCGCGCCTGCGGGGCTACCGCGCCGCGCTGGAAGCCGCGGGCCTGCCCTACCGGCCCGAGCTGGTGCTGCCCGGCATGTACTTCGAGGACAGCGGCCGCATGGCGGTGGAGCGCCTGCTCGACAGCCGCGTGCCGTTCAGCGCCATCTTCGCCGCCAACGACCAGATGGCCTTCGGCGCCGCCGTGGCGCTGCACGCGCATGGGCTGCGTGTGCCCGAGCATGTGTCGCTGGTGGGCTTCGACGATCTCGCCAGCTCCGCCTTCGTGGTGCCGCCGCTCACCACCGTGCACCAGGCCGGGCTGGAACTGGGGCGGGTGGCCGCGGCCAGCCTGCTGGCGCTGCTAGGGGGGCAGACGCCCCAGCAGCAGCTGCCGGCGCCGCGGCTGATCGTGCGTGGCTCCACGCGCGCCGTGGCCGCGGCCAAGGGCGGCCGGGCGCCGCGCGGCGCGACTCCGCACTAATCCCGATTTGACGCCGCAGGGGCGCTGCCCTAGAGTGTGAAAGCGCTTTCAACGCGATGGGCCCTTGGCGCTCATCCGGCGCGGCATGGGGCCCGAGGCCGAGAAGAACGTGATGAAGGTGGACCTGACGCGACGCACCGGCCTGGCCTTGGGCCTGGGCCTGGGCTTGTGTGCCACCACCGTCCGCGCGGCCCCCGTGCGCCAGCTGACGGTGGCGGCCTTCCCCGCCATCGACCAGGTGGTGCGTGCGGCCGAGCCGGCCTGGCGCGCGCGTTTCCCGGATGTCGAGCTGAAGGTGGTCAGCCGCCAGATCAACGACCACCACGCGGCGATGACCACGGCACTGTCCACCGCCACGCAGCTGCCCGACCTGATGGCGCTGGAGGTGCTGTACCTGGGCCGCTACGCACGCGGGCGCGGCCTGGAAGACCTGCGCGCCGAGCCCTACCGGGGCGAGGGCCTGCGCGCGCGCTTCGCGCCCTTCGCCTTCCAGCAGGCCATCAATGCACGGGGCGAACTGCTGGCCCTGCCCTCGGACATCGGCCCCGGCACGCTGCTGTACCGGCACGACCTGCTGGCGCGCGCCGGGCTGAAGGAAGACGCGCTCACACGCAGCTGGGATTCCTTCGTCGACAGCGGCCGCCAGATCAAGGCCCGCACCGGCGCCTACCTGCTGTCGCATGCGCGGGACATGAAGGACATCGCCATCCGCACCGGCATGCAACCGGGCGACGGCCTGCACTTCAGCCGCGACAACCGCGTGCTCGTCAACACGCCGCGTTTTGCACGCGCCTTCGAGCTGGCGCGTGACGTGCGCAAGGCCAGGCTGGATGCCCGCATCTACGCCTGGTCGGCCGACTGGGCCGAAGGCTTCCGCCGCGGCAGCATCGCCACGCAGATGATGGGCGCCTGGCTGGCCGGCCACCTGAACGGCTGGCTCGCCCCCACCACCCGCGGCCTGTGGCGCGCCGCGCCGCTGCCCGAAGGTTCGTACGCGGCCTTCGGCGGCAGCTTCTTCGCCATACCGCGCGCTGCAGACCCCGCCACCAAGCCGCTGGCCTGGGCCCTGCTGCAGATGCTGACGCTCGACGCCGCGCTCCAACTGGCCGCCTTCAAGGCACACGACGCCTTCCCGGCCCTGGTGGCCACCTACGGCGACCCCTTCTTCGACGAGCCGATTCCCTTCCTCGACAACCAGGCGGCACGCCGCCTGTGGCGCGACGCCGCGCAGCACATCACCGCACCGGCCGTGAACCGCCAGGACGCCTTTGCCGAGGAGGTGACCAACACCGAACTCGACAAGGTGCTGGACCGCGGCAAGGACATCACCACCGCGCTGGGCGACGCCGAGCGCCTGCTGCGCCTGCGTGCCACGCGCTGAACCACCACCGCCCATGCGACCGCTGCGAAAACTGTCCCACGCCATCACGCCCGGCCGCGTGCCCTACGTGCTGCTGCTGCCCTTCCTGCTGCTGTTCCTGGTGTTCGGGCTGTTCCCGCTGATGTTCTCGCTCTACCTCGCGTTCCAGAGCTGGGAGCCCACCAGCGGGCTGGGCGCGATGGACTATGTCGGCCTGTCGAACTTCGCGTTCGCGCTGCAGGACGAGTGGTTCTGGAAGTCGCTGAAGAACACGCTCTGGCTGGCCCTGGCCGCCGGGCTGCCGCAGCACCTGGTGGCGGTGCCGCTGGCGGTGGCGCTGAACGGCCTGTTCAAGCGCGGGCGCAACACCGCGGTGGGGTTGTACTTCCTGCCCTACATCACCTCGACGGTGGCCATCGCCATCCTCTTCACCTCGCTCTTGTCCACCGACTACGGGCTCATCAATGCCGCGCTGGCGAAGCTGCCCTTCATCGCCCCGGCCACGCGCATCGACTGGCTCAACGACCCCGATGCGGTGAAACCCGCCATCACGCTGCTGGTGTTCTGGCGCTTCGTCGGCTTCAACACCGTGCTCTACCTGGCGGCGCTGCAGACCATCCCGCGAGACCTGTACGAAGCCGCCGCCATGGACGGCGCCTCGCGCTGGCAGCAGTTCCGCTGGATCACGCTGCCGGGGCTCAGGCCCATGATGCTGTTCGGCTTCACGCTCAGCATCATCGGCGGGCTGCAGCTCTTCGAAGAGCCCTTCGTGCTGACCAACGGCAAGGGCGGCAGCGACCAGGCCGGCATGACGAGTGCCGTGTACCTGTACCGCACGGCCTTCGACTTCAACGACTTCGGTGCCGCCAGCGCCATGTCGTGGCTGCTGCTGGCGGTGGTGGCCTTGCTCACCTGGTTGACGCAGCGCGCCTTTGCGCCGGGGCGCGGCGCATGAAGCGGCCTTCGCTGGGGCGTGCCGGTGCGTACGCGCTGGTGGGCGTGGGCGCGCTGATCATGCTGGCGCCCTTCTACTTCATGTTCGTGTTCGCCACCCAGTCGCGCACCGACATCTTCAGCGTGCCGCCGCCGCTGTGGTTCGGCGACGATCTGCTGAACAACCTGGCGATCCTGACGCAACGCATCCCCTTCTGGCGCAACCTGGGCTGGAGCCTCTACGTGGCGCTGGCCAGCACGGCCTTGACGCTGCTGTTCTGCTCGATGGGCGGCTACGCCTTCGCGATGTTCCAGTTCCGCTTCAAGAAGGCCCTCTTCGCGCTGGTGATGGGCACGATGATGCTGCCGTCCTTCATGTCCATGATCCCCACCTTCATGATCATGGACGCGCTGGGCTGGATCGACCAGCCGCGCGCGCTCTACATCCCGGGCGCGGCCAGCGCCTTCGGCATCTTCCTGATGCGCCAGTACGTGGCCTCGGCGGTGCCGCCCGAGCTGGTGGAAGCGGCACGCATGGACGGCTGCAGCGAGCTGGGCATCTACGCCCGCATCGTGCTGCCCCTGCTCAAGCCCGCGCTCGGCACGCTGGGGCTCATCACCTTCATCGCCTCGTGGAACAACTTCATCGCGCCGCTGGTGGTGATGCGCTCGCCTGAAAACTACACGCTGCCGCTGGCGCTGCGCTCGATGCAGAGCCCGGTGGACACCGAGTGGGGCGCGTTGATGACGGGCTCTGCCATCGCCACCCTGCCGCTGATCGTTCTGTTCGCGCTGGCCTCGCGCCAGCTCATCGCCGGCCTCACCGCGGGCGCCGTCAAGTAGGTGGCCCCGTTCACCTTGCCTGTTCTTCCATGACCGCCGATCTCCGCCGTTCCCAGTTTCCCAACGACTTCGCCTGGGGCGTGGCCACCAGCGCCTTCCAGATCGAAGGCGCGGCCGGCACGGGCGGCAAGGGCCCTTCGATCTGGGACCGCTTCTGCGCGCAGCCCGGCGCCATCGACGACGGCAGCAACGGCGACGTGGCCTGCGAGCATGTCGCGCGCTGGGCTGATGACCTCGACCTCATCGCCACCCTGGGCGTCAACGCCTACCGCTTCTCGGTGAGCTGGCCGCGGATGCAGCCGCTGGGCCAGGGCCCCTGGAACCGGGCCGGCATGGACTTCTACGACCGCCTGGTCGACGGCCTGCTCCAGCGCGGGCTGCAGCCGCACGTCACGCTCAATCACTGGGACCTGCCGGCTGCGCTGCAGGACCGGGGTGGCTGGGGCCAGCGCGACACGGTGCGGCACTTCGTCGACTACGCCCTGGGTGTGCAGCGCCTGCTGGGCGACCGCATCCGCACGCTCACCACGCACAACGAGCCCTGGGTGATGGCCCAGCTGGGCCACCGCACTGGTCAGTTCGCACCCGGGCTCAAGGACGCCAAGCTCGCCACACAGGTGGCGCACCACCTGCTGCTGAGCCACGGCCTGGCTTTGCACGCGCTGCGCGCCTCGGGCTGCCGCACACCGCTGGGCATCGTGCTCAACCTGGCGCCCATCCACCCCGCCAGCGACAGCGAAGCCGACAGCGGGCGAGCCCGCCTGGAAGACGGCCAGCTGCTGCGCTGGTACCTCGACCCGCTGTGCCGCGGCCGCTACCCGGTGGACGTGTGGGCCGCGCTCGGCGCCGACGCGCCCGAGGTGCGCGCCGGAGACCTCGACTCCATCGCGGCGCCGCTGGACTTCCTGGGCATCAACTACTACTCGCGCTCGGTGGCCAGCACCACCGAAGCCTGGGACCCGAAAGGCCGCGGCCTGCACACCACCGACATGGGCTGGGAGGTCTATCCCCAGGGCCTGACCGAGCTGCTGCTGCGTGTGCAGCGCGACTACGACATACCGCGCCTCTACGTCACCGAGAACGGGGCCGCCTTCGCCGACCGGCTGGAAGGCGGCCGCGTGCACGACGCCGAGCGGGTGCGCTACCTGCAGCAGCACATCGCCGCCGTGCGCGACGCCATGGACCAGGGTGCGCGTGTGGCCGGCTACATGGTGTGGAGCCTGATGGACAACTTCGAGTGGTCCTTCGGCTACACCAAGCGCTTCGGCATCGTGCATGTCGACTACGCCACCCAGCGGCGCACGCTGAAGGACAGCGCGCTCTGGTACCGCAGGTTCCTGCAGGTCGGTGCCGCCTGATGCGCGCACCGCAGCGGCGCGGCCTGCGCGAGATCCAGGGCAAGGCCGAGGTCATCGAGGGCGTCGAGCTTGGGGGTGAGGGAGGGCTGGTGCATCGTCTTCGTCAGCCCTTCGGGCTGCGGCAAGACCACCACGCTGCGTGTGGAGAGCCTGGCCGCACCGCTGTCGGTGAGAGTTGCGGCGGCTGAGCCTCAGCGCGGCTTCTGCCACACGCGCACGGAGTCGATTTCCATCGTCACCGGGAAGATCGCGTCGTCCACCGGCCCGCCCAGGTCGCCCCCGATGGCGATGTTGAGGATCAGGAACTGCGGCGCGTCGAAGGGCCACTGCGCCTTGCCGCTGCCGGCGTTGGGGTAGGTGAAATGGTGCTTGCCGTCGATGCCGAAGCGGATTTCGCTCGGTGTCCAGTGCATCTGGTAGTCGTGGAAGGCCTTGCACACGTCACCCATGCGCGTGCCGCCGCCCTTGCCCTGGCCGCCGCTGCCCGAGGCGGTGTGCACGGTGCTGAAGACATGGTCGGGGTCCTTGCCCACGTGTTCCAGGATGTCCAGCTCGCCGGCCGCTGGCCAGTCGCCCTGGCTGGCCAGCATCCAGATCGCGGGCCAGGTGCCCCGGCCGCAGGGCAGCCGGGCGCGCACGCTGAAGAAGCCGTAGGTCCAGTCGCCCTTGCCGCGCGAGATGAGGCGGACGGAGGTGTAGCGCTGGCCACCCCAGTCGGGCGCGGTGTCGAGTGTTTCCTTGCGTGCGGTGATGACGAGCTTGCCGTCGCGCACCACACCGTTCTCGGGCCGCGCCGCGCTGTAGTACTGCAACTCGCGGTTGTGCCAGCCGGCCTTGTTCATGCCGGTGTCGGGGCTCCAGCGCGTGGGGTCGGGCAGGCCGGGTTTGTCGAACTCGTCGGCCCACACCAGCTGGTAGCCGGCGGGCACCGTCAGTGGGGCCTGCGGCGTGGCGGCCGCAGTGTCTGCCGAGCCGCCGGCGCCGCAGCCGACGAGGCCCAGCATGGGCAGCAGCCGGCCGAAGCGGCCGGTGGTGGAACGGGTGGGCTGGGCCATGGGCGAATGTTGAACGTGGGTGGGTTCAGCGCAGCGCGCGCCGGGCGATCAGGGCTTCGGCGTCTTCCAGCGCCAGGGTGATGGACTTGCCGCGCAGCAGCACCTTGTCGAGCTCGGTGTTGATCACCTCCTCGGCAAATCCGTCCTGCCGGTGCAGGCGCGGTGCGGCGATGCGCATCGCCGCGTCCACCCACAGGCGGCGTGCGGCCTGGCCGCCCAGGAAGGGCAGCGGGGCGTCGAAAGCGGGTGCGTCCTGCGCCGCGCGCAGCGCCGGGAAGGCGTCGTAGGTCTCGAAGGCGGCCAGCTGGCGGCCGCGGTCCAGGCACATCAGGCGGATGAAGTCCCAGGCCAGCAGCTGGCGTTCACGCGGCAGGCGCCGCGGGATGGCCAAGAAGATGCCGCCGTAGCTGGCATTGGCGCCTTCGGGGAAGGGCGCCGCGCGCCACAGGCCCGCGGTCTGCGGCGCCACCCAGCTGCTGAGCTGGCCCACCAGCCAGGCGCCACCCAGTTCGGTGGCTAGGCGGCCGCGGCGCAGCGCCTCGGCCCATTCGTTGGACCAGACGGGCAGCCGCGCGTCCAGCCCTTCGCGGCGGATCTGCAGGCTCAGCTCGAAGGCACGTCGGAATCGCGGCGCGCCGATGAGCGGGCGCGAGTGGGCGTCGAAGTACAGGCCCTCGCCGGCGCGCAGGCCGCTGCGAATGACGATGTCCTTCAGCGCCCGCACATGCGCCACCAGGTGAGCGCCGGTGCGCGCCTTGATCTGCCGGCCGGCTTCGACATAGGCGTCCCAGCTGGCCGTCAGCGCCGCGGGCGCCAGGCCTGCGGCTTGCAGCAGGTCGTGGCGCAGCAGCAGGGTGCCGGGGCCGATGTCGGCCGGCGCGGCCAGCACCTCGCCGCGCGGCGAGGTGGCCTGGGCATAGGCGAAGGGCGTGAAGGCCGCCCGTTCGGCTTCGATGCCGAAGGGCGCGGCGCGCAGGTCCTGCAAACCCGTGCCCAGCGCATAACGGCCCAGCTGGCTGGCTTCCAGCGCCATCACGTCGGGCAGCTGCGCGGCGGTGGTGAGAGCGGTGGCCATGGCGGTGTGGTGGTCGCCGTACTGGCGGCCCTGCACCTGCAGGCCCACCTTTGCATGGCGGGCGCGCCAGGCCGGCAGGGCGTCGGCCACGATGCGGTCCACCAGCGGAAAGGCCGCCACCGAGAGCGGCGGCTGCGCGCGCGCCGCCGGGGCGTAGGCCGCGGCCGGCAGCATCAACAAGGCACGCCGAGTGGGGCTCTGCATGGATAGGAAAGGAGAACTCCGGGCCCGCCTCGGAAAGAGGCGTGCATGCACCGCCCAGGGCCCAAGCCTGAAAGCGCTTTCATCATCGTGCCGGGAAGGGCCGGCGTCAATCGCTGGTTAACCCGCAGCCCGCCCTTTTGCGACACCGCCGTGGGAACCGAGGGTGACTCCTAGGTCTCAAGCCGGAAGGGCGGCCCTATGCTTTTCTGAAAGCGCTTTCACATGCGGCCCATGCCGCTCTCCAAAAACGACCACGCTTATCGGAGACAAGCAGATGAAGAACACCCAACGCGCCACCTGCCCGCGGGCTTTCCGCATGACGCAGCTGGCCTCGGCCTGCGCGCTGGTGCTGGCCGGCGCCGCCCAGGCCCAGCAGGCCGCGGCGCCACCGGCGGCCGCGGCCTCGGCCCCCGGGCAGGTGAACACCGTGGTGATCCGCGGCATCCGCAAGAGCCTGGAGTCTTCGGTGGACCTGAAGCGCGCCAGCAGCGGCGTGGTCGATGGCATCGTGGCCGAGGACATCGGCAAGTTCCCCGACACCAACCTGGCCGAATCGATGCAGCGCATCAGCGGCGTGTCGATCAGCCGTTCACTCGGCGAAGGCTCGCGCGTCACGGTGCGCGGCGTCGGCCCCGACTTCAACCTGGTGCTGCTGAACGGCCGCCAGATGCCGGCGTCGAGCCTGGAAGACACCGGGCCCTCGAACTCACGCGCCTTCGACTTCGCCAACCTGGCTTCTGAATCCATCGCGGCGCTGGAGGTCTACAAGACCAGCCGCGCCAGCACGCCCACCGGCGGCATCGGCGCCACCATCAACATCAAGACGGCGCGGCCGCTGGAGAACCCGGGCCTCATCGCCAGCGTGGGTGTGAAGGCGGTGATGGACCAGTCCAATACCCGCCTGCCCGATGCATTGCAGGGCTCCAAGGTCACGCCCGAGATCTCCGGCATCTACAGCAACACCTTCGCCGACGGCAGCTTCGGCGTGGCCATCACCGGCAGCTGGCAGAAACGCAGCCTGGGCTACAACCAGGCCTCGGTGCCGGGCGGCTGGCGCGCCTTCCGCGGCGACGAGAGCAACTGGGGCACCATCCCGCAGCCGGGCGCGCCGGGCTCGGAGAACATCACCAACCGGCCCAAGCCCACCGACGTGTACTCGGTGCCGCAGAACCTGAACTACAGCGTCAACGGCGTGCAGCGCGAGCGCACCAACGGCCAGCTGACGCTGCAGTACGCGGCCAGCAAGAACCTCACCACCACGCTGGACTACACGTACAGCGAGAACAAGATCCACACGCTGCGCAACGAGCTGTCGGCCTGGTTCAACTTCGGCCCCTCGGTCACCTCGTGGACCGACGGCCCGGTGGCGGCACCCAAGTTCTATTCCGAGACCATCGTGCCGGCCACCAGCGACATCGCGATGGGCGGCGCCAAGTTCGGCACCAAGAACAAGAACCAGTCCACGGGCCTGAACGTGGCGTGGAAGGTGTCCGACACGCTGGCGCTGGAGTTCGACGCGCACAGCTCCACCGCCACCTCGGGCGCCGACAGCCCCTACGGCAGCAATGCCGTGCTGGGCACGGCCCAGTTCAACCGCGGCACCACCTCGGTGGACTTCACGCAGGACTTCCCGGTGCTCAGCATCGCCGGCAACGGCGTCGATGCCTCGCTGATGCAGGTGACGGGCTCGTCCTTCCGCAACAGCTACATGAAGGCCGGCATCGACCAGGCGCAGATCAAGGGCAAGTGGAAGCTCAGCGACGTGTCGCGGCTGGACTTCGGCGTCAGCGCCACCAAGGCCGACAACCGCTCGGCCTACTCGAACGTGCAGCGCGACACCTGGGGCGGCGCCACCAACGCCGGCGACTACCCCGACAGCGTGTGGCGGCCCGACACCATCCGCCCCTACTTCGGCCAGATCAGCGGCAGCGGCAACCCGGCCCTGTTCAACAACTTCTACACCTGGGACTTCGAGACCGTGCGCGCCCTGGCCTCGGCGGCCGCAGGCAACGACGCGCTGTACCGCAAGTCGGACGACTTCACGACCGACCGGCGCGTGAAGGAAAAGTCGCAGAGTGCCTACCTGCAATACAACACGGACTGGGATCTCATCGTGCCCTGGAGCGGCGCCTTCGGCGTGCGCTACGAGAAGACCGACGTCACCTCCACCGCGCTGGTGCCCACCGCCACCGGCATCAGCTGGGTGGCCAACAACGAGTTCTCGGTGGCCTTCGGCGCGCCCGGCTTCACCACGCTGACCGGCACCTACAAGTACTTCCTGCCCAGCATCGACGTCGACGCCGACCTCAGCGACAACACCAAGCTGCGCCTGAGCTACGGCGAAAGCATCGGCCGGCCGGGCTGGGGCGACATCCAGGGCGGGCAGACCATCAACCAGCTGGTGCGCATCAACGGCGGCACCGGCGCGCAGGGCAACCCGGGTCTGAAACCGCTGAAGTCGAAGAACTTCGACCTCTCGCTGGAGTTCTATTACGCCAAGGGCAGTTATGTCGCCGCGGGCTTCTTCCAGAAGAACATCGACAACTACATCGGCGTCAGCACCGTCAACGGCACCCCCTTCAACCTGCACACGCCCGCCGGCGGTGCGCTGTTCACCGAGGCCGTGGGCACCGGCGGCTGCGTCAACAGCGACCTGACCTGCATCCGCAACTACATCCTGCGCACCTACAACGGCCGCAATGGCGTGGTGCGCGGGCCCGACGACGCCAACGGCAACGCCACCGGCACCATCGCCGGCCAGCCCGGCGACCCGGTGGCGAACTTCGCCATCACCGTGCCCAGCAACCAGAAGTCGGCCAGCCTGCGCGGCCTGGAGCTGAGCGTGCAGCACGCCTTCGGGCGCAGCGGCTTCGGCGTGTCGGCCAACTACACCTACGTGACCTCGGGGCTCAAGTACGACAACGCCAACCTGGGCGAGCAGTTCGCGCTGGAAGGCCTGAGCAACTCGGCCAATCTGGTGGGCTTCTTCGAGAACGACAAGTTCAACGTGCGCGCGGCCTACAACTGGCGCGGCAAGTTCCTGTCGGGCCGATTCGACGGCAGCGGCCTGCCCAACCCGGTGTACACGGAAGCGTACGGCCAGTGGGACCTGAGCGCGGGCTACAAGCTCACCGACAAGCTCTCGTTCCAGGCCGAGGTGATCAACCTCAACGATGGCGTGCAACGCCTGCACGGCCGCACCAAGGAGCAGGTGCTCTACGTCACGCAGACGGGGCGGCGCTACATGCTGGGCGCTCGCTACCAGTTCTGAGCGGCCCGCATCCGATGCGCCGCGTCGTCATTGCCGGCGGCGGCACCGCCGGCTGGATGGTGGCTGCACTGCTGGGCAAGACCATGGGCCGGCTGCTTGACATCCGGCTCATCGAGTCCGACGAGATCGGCACCGTGGGCGTGGGCGAAGCCACCATCCCCACGCTGCTGACGTACCACGGCCTGCTGGGCCTGAACGAGCAGGAGTTCATGGCCGCCACGCAGGCCACCTTCAAGCTGGGCATCCGTTTCGAGAACTGGCGCAACCTGCGCGAGAACTACATCCACAGCTTCGGCCTCACCGGCAAGGACCACTGGACCGCCGGCTTCCAGCACTTCTGGCTGAAGGGCCGCGAGCGCCGCCTGGCGCGCGAGTACGGTGACTACTGCCTGGAGCTGCGCGCCGCCGAAGAGAACCGCTTCGCCCACCTGCCGCGCGCCGGCATGAACTACGCGTACCACTTCGACGCGTCGCTCTACGCCGCCTACCTGCGCCGCTTCAGCGAAGGTTTCGGCGTGCAGCGCATCGAAGGCCGCATCGTCGACGTGGTGCAGCACGAAGGTGGCGACGTTGCGGCCCTGAAGCTGGACAACGGCGTCGCGGTCGAAGGTGAGCTCTTCATCGACTGCACCGGCTTCCGCGCCCTGCTGATCGGCCAGACGCTGAAGCTGCCCTACGAAGACTGGAGCCACTGGCTGCCCTGCGACAGCGCGGTGGCGGTGCAGACCGCCTCGGTGCGCGAGGCCGTGCCCTACACGCGGTCCATCGCGCACGAGTGGGGCTGGCAGTGGCGAATTCCTCTGCAGCATCGCGTGGGCAACGGGCTGGTGTTCAGCAGCCGGCACCTGGCCGACGAAGACGCCAAGGCCACGCTGCTGAAGAACGTCGAAGGCCAGGCGCTCACCGCGCCGCGCATCCTGAAGTTCCGCCCCGGCCAGCGTGCCGCCGCCTGGCAGCGCAACGTGGTGGCCATCGGCCTGTCCAGCGGTTTTCTGGAGCCGCTGGAGTCGACCAGCATCCACCTCATCCAGCGCGGCGCCATCCGCCTGATGCAGATGTTCCCTGGTGCCGGCATCCGCCAGGCCGACGTCGACGAATACAACCGCCAGACGCGCGACGAGCTGGAGCACATCCGCGACTTCATCATCCTGCATTACCACGTGACCAACCGCAGCGACGTCGCCTTCTGGCGCGACTGCCGCAGCATGGACGTGCCGGCCTCGCTGCGCCACCGCATCCAGCTCTTCCGCGAGTCGGCGCGGGTGTTCCGCGGGCCGAACGAACTCTTCGCCGAGAACTCGTGGATCCA
Organism: uncultured Rubrivivax sp.; assembly: GCA_964423075.1. Lineage (GTDB taxonomy): Bacteria > Pseudomonadota > Gammaproteobacteria > Burkholderiales > Burkholderiaceae_C > Rubrivivax. The sequence goes on from CAYREA010000006.1 coordinate 50,048, forward strand.
GGTGATGCTGGGCCAGGGCATCGTGCCCGAGCAGCACCACCCGGTGGCCGACCTGATGGGTGATGAGGAGTTGTCGCAGTTCCTGGAAGACATCCGCCAGGGCGTGGAGCGCACGGTGGCGCAGCTGCCGGCGCACCAGGCCTATGTACAGCGCTACAGCGGCAAGCCGGGGCCGCGGGTGGCGAACCGCTGAGGGCTGCGTCGGCTGCCGCACCCGCTTCGCGATGGCGTGCGGCGGCAGTGCCAGCTGGCCCCACAGGCCGTACCGCCCCGGCCCGGCGCGGTACGATGCGCGCCGCCCATGCCACCCAGCACCATCATCCATTGGGCCTTCGACCCCATCGCCTTCCGCATCGGCCCCCTGGCCCTGCACTGGTACGGCATGTTGTGGGCGCTGGCCTTCATCCAGGGCGAGTTCGTCGCGCGCCGCCAGCTCAAGGCCGCCGGGCGCAGCGACGTCGACGTGTCCTCGCTCACCGCCTTTGCGCTGCTGGGCACCATCGTCGGTGCGCGCCTGGTCCACTGCTTCTTCTACGACCCCGGGTACTACCTGGCGCACCCGCTGAAGATCCTGGCCGTGTGGGAAGGCGGCCTGGCCAGCCACGGCGGCGCCATCGGCCTCATTGCCGCGCTGGCCTGGGCCGCACCGCGTTTTGCCAAGGGCGTGCCGGTGCTGACGCTGCTGGACGCGACGGCACTGCCGGCGGCCATCGGTTCGGCGCTGATCCGTTTCGCCAACTTCCTGAACTCCGAGATCGTGGGCGTGCCCACCTCGGGCGCCTGGGGCGTGGTGTTCGACAACGTCGACAAGCTGCCGCGGTATCCGGTGCAGCTGTTCGAAGCCTTCAGCTACATCGCCATCGCCCTGGTGCTGTGGGCGCTGGCGCGGCGCCACGGCATCTGGTCCCGGCTGGGTGAACTCACCGGCTGGTACCTGGCCCTGGTGTTCGGCGCGCGCGCCGTGCTGGAGGTGTGGAAGACGCCGCAGGCGGTCTACGAGGCCGGGCAGATCATCACCGTGGGCCAGTGGCTGAGCGTGCCCTTCGTGGCCCTGGGCGTGTGGATGATCTGGCGCGCGCGGCGCACCGTCAGCGCCGCGGCTTGAAGGCATGAGCGCTGCGCTGCTGGCCGAACTGAACGGCGGCCTGCGCGCCGTCGCCATACCCCTGCCCTGGCGCCAGACGGTGAGCCTGAGCGTCTTCATCCGCACCGGCAGCCAGCACGAGCCGCGGCGGCTGAACGGCATCAGCCACGTGGTGGAGCACATGGCCTTCAAGGGCACGGCCAGCCGTGACTGCCAGCGCATCAACCTCGATGCCGAGCGCCTGGGCGCCGAGGTCAACGCCCACACCGACAAGGACCACACGGCCTTCCACATTGAAGGCCTGGCGCAGGACCTGCCGGCCTTCATCGAGCTGCTGGCCGACATCGTGCTGAACAGCAGCTTCCCGGCTGACGAGCTGGAGCGCGAGCGCCAGGTGATCCTGCACGAGTTCACCGAGTTCGAGGAAGACCCGTCCTCGATGGCCTTCCAGCTCTTCGACCGCGCCTGCTACGGCCTGCACCCCGCGGGCCAGCCCGTCATCGGCAACCGCGCCAACCTGAAGCGCTTCAAGCGCGAAGACCTGCTGGCGTACGTGGGCCAGCAGTACACCGCCGGCAACGTGGTGGTGGCCGTGGCCGGGCCGGTGGACGCCGAGGCCTTCTTCCGCAGCGTCGAGGCCGCTTTCGGCGCCATGCCGCGCGGCAGCGCCAACGCGGTGGCCGACGCCCCCTGGCAAGGCGGACTGAAGCTGCGCCGCATGGGCGGCAGCTCGCAATGCCATGCGGTGCTGGGTTTCGAGACACCTTCTCTGCGCGACGAGGCGCACCTGCCGTACGTGCTGGCCGCCGCGCTGCTGGGCGAGGGCATGAGCTCGCCGCTGCTGGACGAGATCCGCGAGCGCCGCGGCCTGGCCTACTACACCGCCTGCTCGGCCGACGTGCTGCCGCTGGCGGGCCAGTTCGTCATCGAGGCCGCCACCGCGCCCGAGCAGGCCGAGGAGTTCTTCGACGCCGTGGCCGGCCTGCTGCGCACCCAGGCCGAGGGCAGCGACGCCGTGGGCCTGGAACGTGCGCGCAAGCAGCTCACCGTGCGGGCCCTGCGCGCGCTCGACCAGCCCGTGCGCCGCATCGAAGCCGCGGCGCAGGACGTCTTCACCTTCGGCCGCGTGCGCGACACGCAGGAATGGCTGCAGCGCCTGCAGGCCGTGTCGGCGGACGAGGTGCGCGCCGTGTTCGGCCGCATGCTGCAAAGCCCGGCGGCCGTCGCGCTGGCCGGCAGCGTGCCGGCGCGCGTGCGCGAACGGGCCGGGGCGCTGTTCGCCGCCGGGTCGGCGGGCGACGAAGAAGGCTGAGTTCAGCCCAGCAGGCGCTGGGCGAAGAAGCGCAGGATCTCGTCGCGTGCCGCCCGCGTGGGCTGGCCGGCTTCGTCGATGAGGTGCGCCGTCACCACGCTGTGCGGGCTGGCCACCACCTGCTCGAAGAAGGGTGACAGCCCCTCGCGCCGCGCCGCGCTGTCGGGCAGCACGCGGGCGACGAAACGCTCGCCCAGGGCCTGGCGGTAGGCCGCGAAACGTTCGGCACGGCAGTAGCGGTCGCCTTCAAAGCGCAGGGCCAGCACGCTGAGGTGCTCGCGATCCAGGCGCTGGCGCACGTCGGCCAGTTCCTCGGGCGCGCTCTCCAGCCCCGCCGGGTCGTCCAGCGGCAGCGTGGGCTGGCACAAGACCGGCGCCAGCACGGCGGGTTCCAGCATCATCGTCAGCGCGAAGTTGCCGGTGAAGCACATGCCGATGGCGCCCACGCCCGGGCCGCCGCACTCGGCATGGGCCAGGCGCGCCAGCGCACGCAGCCAGCCCGTCACCGGGCTCGAACCGCGGCCAGCCAGGGCGTGGAACTCGGCGCTGACGCAGGCCCGGCGGAACACGGCCACGGCTTCGGCCGCGGAAGGCACGGCGCCGTCGACGCCGAACAGCGAGGGCATGTAGACCGTGAAGCCGGCGTCGCGCACCCAGCGCGCAAACCGCGCCACCTCGGGGCTGATGCCGGGCATCTCGCTCATCAAGATCACGGCCGGACCCTGGCCCGCCTGGTGCACGCTGCGGGTCACGCCCTCGAGCGTGACGGGGCGCGGGTTGAAGTCCACCAGCGTGTCGGGTGGGTTGGAATTGGGGCTGCTGGGCATGCGAGCCATTGCACGCCAGACGCTGGCGCCTTGCGAGGGCCGGGCCGGACAAGCTTCAGGTGATAACTGCCAGCCGCGCCGGCACGCGCAGAATGGCCGACCATGCAGCAAGACCCCTGGCTTCAGCGCTGGCTCGCACCCCTGGCCGAACACGCAGGCCGCGGGCCGTTGCTGGAAATCGGCTGCGGCGCCGGTGAAGACACTGCCACGCTGCAGGCCGCCGGGCTGCAGGTGCTGGCCTTCGACCGCTCGGCCGAGGCCGTGGCCCGCGCGCGGCAGCGCGTGCCGCAGGCCCGCATCGGGTGCCGCGACATCCGCGACCCGCTGCCAGCCGAGCCGGCCAGCCTGGGCGCCGTCGTGGCCAGCCTGTCGCTGCACTACTTCAGCTGGGCCGAGACGCAGGCCATCGTGCAGCGTGTGCGCGACGCCCTGGTGCCCGGCGGCCTGCTGCTGTGCCGGCTGAACGCCGATGACGACGTGCACTACGGCGCCCGCGGCCACCCGCAGATCGAGCCGCACTACTTTCTGGTGAACGGCGAACCCAAGCGCTTCTTCGACGAAGACGCGGTGCGGCGCCTGTTCGCGCAGGGCTGGACGCTGCGTTCGCTGCAGCGCGGCGTGACGCACAAGTACGGCCAGCCCAAGTCCTTGCTCGAAGTTGCCTGCGAAAGGCTGGCTTGAGACGGACAGGCAGGAGAAACGGGCGCTAGGCCAGCGGCCGCGCCTGCCGGCGCAGTTCGCGCGGGCTGCTGCCCAGGGCGCGCTGCGTCAGGCGGCGCAGCGCGGTGGCGTCGGCATAACCCACTTGCGCGGCCACCGCCTCCACCGAAGCGGCGCTGCTCTCCAGCAGGTGCAGCGCACGCTCGACACGCAGGCGTTGCACGAACTGCAGCGGCGTCTGCCCCGTCGCCACGCGGATGCGCCGCGCCAGGGTGCGCGTGGAGACATGCAGCGCCTCGGCCCAGTGCTCGGCGGTGAAGGCCGTGGCCAGGTGCGCCAGCGCCCAGCGTTCGGCACGCGCGCCGAAGCTGTCCTCACGCGCCACACGGCCCAGCAGCGGGAAACCCGACTGCACACGCCGCGTGTCCAGCAGCAGGTAGCGCGCACACAGGCGCGCCAGCTCGGCCGACACCTGGCGCTGCACCAGCGCCAGCATCAGGTCGGCATGCGCAAAAGCCGCGCCGGCGGTGGTGACGCGGCCGGCTTCCACCAGCACGCGCCTCGGCTCCAGCTGCACGGCCGGGTAGCGCTCTGCGAAGGTGGGCGCCAGCCACCAGGTGGTGGTGGCCCGGGCGCCGGCCAGGATGCCGCTCTCGGCGGCCACGAAGGTGCCCGTGCAGCCGGCGTACACCTGCGCACCCGCCGCATGGGCTGCGGCCACCCAGGCCGTCGCCTTGCGCACGGCGGGCGTGGCCAGCCAGCGCAGCAGCTCGGCCGGCGTGGCGTGGTTGGCGCCGGGCAGCACCAGCACGTCACGCTTGCCGCAGGCCCCAAGGCGCGCGAGCCCGCTGAGCCGCAGGCCTGAAGCCAGCCCCTGTGCGCCCGCCGAAGGCGCCACCGGCCGCACCTCGAACACCGGCCGGCGGCCTGCGCCCGTGGACAGGCGGTTGGCCGCGTGCGCCACGTCGAGCACGGTGCCCAGCGCGGAGTCCAGCGCACCGGGCAGGGCCAGCACGTGCAGGCGGATGGGCATGGAGCGGATTGGCAGGAATGGCCTTGTGAATGTCGATTCTGCCACTTCGGTTTGCGCGGGCCGGCACCCAGACTGCACCCATGAACCCACCCCTGCCCTGGGCGCGCCGCGATGGGCGGCTGAGCCTGTCCGAACGCTGGCGGCTGGTGCTGCAGGCCCTGTCCACGCGCATCACCCGTCGGCACCGCGGCCTGCAGCCTTTGCAGGACGACCAGCGCGCGCTGGCCTGCCTGGCGCTGCCCGGTGACGCGATGTCCCACGCCCTGTGGGACCGCGCTGCGCAACTGCAGCCCGAGTGGCTGATGCAACACGCCTTGCGCGCCTACGCCTGGGGCAGCCTGCTGGCCCTGAAGGACGGCCTGGCCCACCAGCCGCAGACGCTCTTCGCCGCGTGCCTGTTGCACGACCTGGGCCTCACGCCCGCCGCCGCCGCGCCGGCCGACGCCTGTTTCGCCGTGCGTGGCGCGCACCTGGCGCAGCGCCTGCTGCGCGAGGCCGGCGCAGGCGAGCAGCAGGCCCACCGCGTCGCCTGCGCCATCGCGCTGCACCTGGACCTGCACGTCAGCGTGGAAACCTCCGGCGCCGAGGCCCACCTGCTGCAGGCCGGCACCGCATTCGATGTGGTGGGCAGCCGCTGGCGCGATCTGGCGCCGCCCTTGCGCGACAGGGTGCTGGCCGCGCACCCGCGCCTGGGCTTGAAGCAGGCCCTGTGCACCTGCATGCAGGCCGAGGCCCGCGCCGCGCCGCACACGCGCCTGGGCCTGTACACGCGGCGCCTGGGCTTTCTGGATCTGATCCGGCGCGCACCCTACGACGGGTAGGCGCGCCTCGGCGTGGGTCGCTCACCCGCTTGCGTCTGGGCGCCACGCTTCTTTTCTGGTGGCGCTTTGATGGCGCTCAAGCGGCCCCCGCGCCCACGGCGCACAGTGGCTTCTGTCCCTATGGAGCCGCCCATGAAGCCACTTGCCGCCCTCGCTGTCACGCTGGCCCTGGCGGGCTGTGCCGTCGAACTGCAGAACCGGCAGGCCAGCCAGGCGCTGGCCCGCGAGGCGGCGCCGCCCGGTTCGGTCTACACGGGCTGGCGCGTGTTCCAGGACCGCTGCGCCAGTTGCCACGGCGCCGACGCGACAGGCAGCACCACCGCGCCCGACCTGCGGGTGACGCTGCGCGAGATGGGCCCGCGCCGCTTCGTCGGCCTGGTGCTGCGGCGCTACGACTGGAACCTGCCGGCCGGGCAGGCCGGCAGCGAGAGCGCGGCGCGCGAGGCGCTCATCGACCAGGTGCTGCAGCGCCGCGAAGGCGCGCTGCAGATGCCGGCCTGGCAGGACGAACCCCGTGTCAACGCGCATGTGATGGACCTCTACGCCTACCTGGCCGCGCGCGCCGAAGGCACGCAGGGGCCCGGGCGGCCCGCCGGCCACTGATCAGGCCTCAGCTCCTGCGCGCACGCCGGCGCTGCAGCCAGCCCGCCAGGCCCAGGACGCCGAGCATCAGCGCCGCGCTGGCGGGCTCGGGTACGGGCGCGGTGACCACGTCGATGCGCACCTCGGGCCGGTCGGGGAACAGCAGCCCGGGGTAGTCGTGCGTCGAGGTGTAGAAGTAGTCCGCTCCCAGGTTCTGCAGGTGCAGGCCGAGCCAGCCGTGGCCGGCGCCGACGGCATGGCCCACCAGCGTGGTGATGTCGGTGGATTGCGCCGCCTGCGTGGTGTTGGTGACCTGGCCAATGACCGAACCGAAGCTCGTGGCGGGCGCCTCCCAGGCCAGGCGCAGCCTGCCGTTGCCGCCGTCGAAGCCGGCGATGCGGAAGCTGTTGGTGGCCGGCGCGTCCTGGCCGTGCAGGATCCGGAAGCTGAGCGTGGCCGACACGATCTGCTGGCCGGCCAGCTCGGACAGGTCCAGCTGCATCAGCGTGCGCCCGTCCACCGCCGGCGACAGGTCGAAGGTGTGCGACCAGGTCGGGCCCTGCACCGGGCTCCAGCGGTCATCCAGCATGCCCACGAAGCCGGTGCCGCGGAAGCTGAGCCCGGGGTTGTCGCTGGAGAACTCCGGGAAGGTGGCCAGGTCGGGCAGCTGGTAGTGGTAGTCGGCGGCCTGCGCGGCGGGTGCGGCCGCCAGCGTGGCGGCGGCCAGGGTGGCCGAGAGGGCGGTGTACAGGGTGCGGTGCATGGTGAGGACTCCGTCGTCGATGGGGTGCGGCACTGTCCACGTGCCGCGTCCGCCCGGCGTCCCCTGGCCGCCCCGGCCCGCGCGCGCCTAAGCGAAGGCGCGCCGCCCGAGCAGCGCGCCGCCCAGCGCCAGCCCCATCGACAGCAGCAGCACCAGCACATAACCCGGCCGCGCACCGTCGCCCAGCAAGGTGAAGAGCGCACCCGCCACCGCCAGCGTGGCGCTGCTGCACAGCGCGTCGCTGAGCTGCAGTGCCGAGGCGTTGCCGCCCTGCTCGCCGGGTGCGGACAGGCTCAGCGTCAGCACCGACAGCATCGGGAAGCTGAGCCCGATGCCGAAGCCTGCCAGCGCCCAGCCCGCCACCAGCAGCCAGGCCGAGTGCGCCAGCAGCATCTGCGCGGTGACGAGCGCCAGCCCGCCGGCCACCAGCGCAAAACCGGCCTGCAGGCCGCGGCGGCGGCTGCGGCTGGCGCCGATGCGCGCCTGCACCGCGCTGCTGGCGCTCCACAACACGGCACCGACGCTCAGGGTCAGGCCGGCCTGCGCCAGCGTCCAGCCCTGTTCACGCGTCAGGTACAGCGGCAGGAAGACTTCGGCGCTGGCGAAGGCCGAGGCCAGCAGGCCGCGCAGCGCGATCACGGCGGGCAACCCCGGCCGCGCGCCCAGGCTGCCACGCGGCAACAGGTGCTGCGCCGCCGCGCCGGCCGCCACCAGCCCCAGCAGCAGCGCCGCCAGCATCCACGCCAGCGCGCCCGCCTTGCCGGCCGCGTGCAGCAGCAGCGCACCCGAGGCGCCAAGCAGGGCCCAGCCCACCAGCGCACGCGGCGCGCCGGCTGCCCCCGGCGCGTGCACCGGCCTGGGCAGGCGCGCGAAGGCTGGCAGCAGCAGCCAGGCAGCCAGCGGCACCGCCGCAGCCACCACCAGGAACACCGAGCGCCAGCCCAGCTGGCCCACCAGCCAGGCCGCCAGCAGCGGGCCCACCAGGCCGGGCAAGACCCAGGCGGCCGCCAGCAGCGCGAACAGGCGCGGGTGCAGGGCCTGCGGCACCAGCTGCCCCATGCCGACGTACAAGGCCACGCCCAGCATGCCGCCGCCCAGGCCCTGCACGATGCGCCCGGCCACCAGCCAGCCCATGCCGGGCGCGAAGCCGGCCAGCAGCAGGCCGGCCGTGAACACCAGCAGGCCGATGGTGGTGGCGTGCAGAGCCCCGGCGCGGTCGCTCCAGCGGCCGGCCAGCACCATGCCCAGCACCGAGCTGGCCAGCATGCCGCCGAAGGCCAGTGCGTACAGGCCAATGCCCTGCAGCGCCTCGGCGATGGCCGGCATGGCGGCGGCCACGGCCATGGCCTCGAAGGCCAGCAGCGACACCAGCGCCACCGCGCCGATGCTGGCGCCGGCCAGGCCGCGGCTGAAGAGGGTCTGCGGGGGCGTCATGGGCAGGGCGATGGTAGTCATGGCGGTGGCGGCGTTATGAAGGCGCGCAGAATAGGACCTCAAGTCAACTTGAGGTCAAGCGATGGCCGAGACCCCTTCGATGCTGAGCGTGGGTGAGCTGGCGGCGCGTGCCGGCGTGGCGGTGTCGGCGCTGCACTACTACGAAACGCGCGGGCTGATCCAGGCCCAGCGCAGCGGCGGCAACCAGCGCCGCTACCCGCGGGCGGCGCTGCGGCGCGTGGCCTTCATCCGCGCCGCGCAGCAGCTGGGCGTGGGGCTGGCCGAGATCAGCGAGGCACTGGCCGCGCTGCCGCAGCAGCGCACGCCCACCAAGGCCGACTGGGCGCGCCTGTCCGCCCGCTGGCGCGCGCAGCTGGACGCCCGCATCACCGCGCTGCAGGCCCTGCGTGACCGGCTCGACGGCTGCATCGGCTGCGGTTGCCTGTCGCTGAAGGCCTGCGCGCTGTACAACCCGCAGGACGCCTGCGCGGCGCAGGGCAGCGGGGCGCAGCGCCTGCCGCCGGCGCCGGCCGGGGGCTGAAGCAGCGCCCGCGCTCAGCCCGGTGAACCGTCGACGCAGCGGAACTCGGCCACCTGCGCGGCTTCGGCGCGCGGCTGGCCGAAGGCAATCCAGCCATGGCCCATCAGCGTCAGCTCTTCGTGGTGCACGCGGATCTCGGGCCGGCCCTCGAAGCTGACGTAGCTGCCGTTGGCGCTGTGGTCGGCCAGCACGAAGTGTTCGCGCCGCCGTTCGATCATCGCGTGGGCGCGCGACACGTTGCGGTCGCGGATGGCGAAGTCGGCCTCGAGGTCGCGGCCCACCGTCACCTTGCGGCGCTCGGGGCCCATTTCGATGTGCACGCCGCCCAGGTCCAGCTGCAGCAGCGCGCTGGTGTGGCCGGGTGCAGCGTGCACCGCGGCGATCACGGTCTTCTCGTCGCCCGGGGGCTGCCAGCCGATCTCGATCAGCTCCACCTCCTCGGCCTTGCCCTTCACGGGCACGCTGTAGAGCAGGTGCAGCTCGGCGAGGTAGCGCTCGGACAGGCGCCGGGCGGTGTCGCGGTCGGTGACGATCTGGCCGCGCGAGGCCAGGTCGCACAGGCGCGAGGCCAGGTTGACGGTGTCGCCGAACACGTCGTGGTCGTGCGCGACCACGGGGCCGAAGCGCAGCCCGATGCGCAGGCCCAGGCGCACGCCGGCCTTGGGGCCGAGCGCGTCGACGCGGGTCTGCATCGCGATGGCGGCCGCGGCGGCATCGTCGCTGCTCGGGAACACCGACATCACCGCGTCGCCGATGGTCTTGATGACGCGGCCGCGCGCTTCGGTGGTGCAGGCCGACATCACGCCCAGGCAGCTCTCCACCAGGCCGAAGGCGCGCTCGTCGCCGAGCACTTCGTAAAGGGCCGTGCTGCCGGCCACGTCGGCGAACAGGACTGCGCAATCCATGGCTGTCCTCCCAGGGCTCGGCCCATTCTCGTGCCGCCCACCCCTGGCTGCTTGACCTGGATTAAGCCGCCGGCGCCGATGCGTGCCAGATTGGCGGAATCATGTTCGAGTCTGCCCAGCTGCTGCATCCCGTCGACAAGGAGGCCTACCAGCGCGAAGAAGCCCGGCTGCGCGCCGCGCTGCTCAATGCGCAGTACGACCTGAAGCTCGACGGCCGTTTTCCGGTGCTGATCCTCATCGCCGGCGTCGAGGGCGCGGGCAAGGGCGAGACGGTCAACCTGCTCAACGAGTGGATGGACCCGCGCCACATCCAGACCACGGCCTTCGGCACCCCCTCGGACGAAGAGGCCGAACGCCCCGCGCACTGGCGCTTCTGGCGCGCGCTGCCGCCCAAGGGCCGCATCGGCATCTTCTTCGGCGCCTGGCACACGCTGCCCATCGTGCAGCGCGTGATGGGCCAACTCGGCGCCGGTGCCTTTGCCGGCGCCGCCGCCGACATCCAGCGCCTGGAGAAGATGCTCTGCGACGAAGGCGTGCTGCTGCTCAAGTACTGGTTCCACCTGTCCAAGGACCAGCAGCGCAAGCGCCTGAAGGCGCTGGAGAAGAACCCCGACACGCGCTGGCGCGTCACCGACACCGAGTGGGCCTACTTCAAGCTGTACGACCGCTTCGTCGAGGTCTGCGAGCCCTTCGTGCGCGACACCTCCACCGCGCAGGCGCCCTGGATCGTGGTGCCGGGCGCCGACCCGCACTACCGCGCGCTGGCCGTCGGCCGCCACCTGCTGGCCGCGCTGCGCCAGCGCCTGGACGAGAAGCCGGCCAAGGCGGCCGCCGCCCGCGCCAAGACACCGCCGCTGCCGGCACCGGCCGACCGCGTGAACGTGCTCTCGGCGCTGCAGCTCGACCAGCCCATGGACAAGCCGGCCTACGAGCGCGAACTGGCGAAGTGGCAGGCCCGGCTGAACCTGGCGGCGCGCGACCCGCGTTTTCGCAAGCTGTCGGTGGTGGCCGTGTTCGAGGGCAACGACGGCGCCGGCAAGGGCGGCGCCATCCGCCGCGTGACCGGCGCGCTGGACGCGCGCGGCTACGACAACATTCCGGTGGCCGCACCCACCGAGGAAGAGCGCGCGCAGCCCTACCTGTGGCGCTTCTGGCGCCGCCTGCCGCGGCGCGGCCGCTTTGCCTTCTTCGACCGCTCGTGGTATGGCCGCGTCCTGGTGGAAAGGGTCGAGGGCTACTGCAGCGAGGCCGACTGGAAACGGGCCTACGGCGAGATCAACCACTTCGAGCAGGCGCTGCAGCAGCACCGCGTGGTGCTGGTGAAGTTCTGGCTGGCGGTGAGCAAGGACGAGCAGTTCCGCCGCTTCAAGCAACGCGAGAAGGTGGAGTTCAAGCGCTTCAAGATCACCGCGGAGGACTGGCGCAACCGCGAGCAGTGGGACGCCTACGAACGCGCGGTGTGCGACATGGTCGACCGCACGTCCACTGCCGCGGCGCCGTGGACGCTGGTGGAAGCCAACAACAAGTACCACGCCCGCATCAAGGTGCTGAAGACCTTGTGCCAGGCCGTGGAGCAGGCCCTGGCGCGCCCGCGCGGCAGAAAGCACTGAGCCATGGGCGCCTGGCGCATCCCGGCACGGCGCTCGGCGGCGGTGCTGCTGCTGGCGCTGGGGCTGGAGTTGCTGGCCGGGCAGCTGGCGCTGCGCGGCCTGCACCAGGTGGCGGTGCTGGTGCTGGGCCTGGTGCTCGTGCACTTGGGCGGCCTGATCTTCTTCCGCGTGCTGCTGCCGGCGCTGCACGTGGCGGCGCCGCGCATCCTGGAAGACGTGGCCGTCTTCGGCGGCTATGTGCTGTGGAGCCTGGTGCGGCTGTCGGAGGCCGGCGTCGAGCTGTCGGGCCTGGTGGCCACCTCGGCGCTGATCACGGCCGTGGTCGCGTTCGCGATGCAGGACACGCTGGGCAACATCCTGGGCGGGCTGGCGCTGCAGCTGGACGATTCCTTCGAGCTCGGCGACTGGCTGCTGCTGGACGGCGTGAGCGGCCGCGTGGTGCAGATCCAGTGGCGCTTCACGGCGCTGCTCACGCGCAATGGTGAGCGCGTGGTGGTGCCCAACGGGCAGCTCATGAAAGCCAGGTTCAGCGTCGTCGGCGCAGCCGAGCCGGGTGCGGGTGCGGGTGTTTTGCGGCGCTGGGTGGGCTTCCACATCGGCGACCAGGTGCCGCCTTCCGCCGTGACCGCCGCCGCCGAACACGCGCTGGTTGATGCCGAGATCCCCAACGTCGCCCGCACACCGGCACCGTCCTGCGTGGTGATGGACTTCGCGCCCGGCTCGCTGCGTTACGCCCTGCGCTACTGGCTGCTGGACCCTCGCGACGACGACGCCACCGATTCCGCCGTGCGCACCCACCTGCACGCCATGCTGCAGCGCCAGGGCTGGCGCATCGCCTTGCCCGGCCAGGCCGTGCACCTGCTGCAGGACGACGCCGCGCAGCGCGAAGCCGCCTGGCAGCACGAGCTGGCGCGGCGCGAGCAGGCGCTGGCCGCCATCGACCTGTTCGCCCCGCTCGACGGGGCCGAGCGTCGCCACGTGGCCGCGCGCCTGGTGCACGCACCCTTCGTGCGCGGCGACGTGATGACGCGCCAGGGTGCGGTGGCGCACTGGCTCTACATCATCGCCAGCGGCGAGGCCGACGTGGTGCTCGAAACGCCAGGCGGCGAGCGGCGCACGCTCAAGCACCTGCCGGCGGGCAGCCTGTTCGGCGAGATGGGCCTGATGACGGGCGCACCGCGCTCGGCCACGGTGCTGGCCGCCACCGACGTGGACTGCTACCGCCTCGACAAGGCCGGCTTCGAGGAAGTGCTGCACGGCCGCCACGAGATTGCCGAGAGCATGTCGCACATCCTGGCGCAGCGGCAGCACGAGAACGAGGCGTTGCAGGACACGCTGCGCCAGCAGCCGGCCGGGCCGGGCGCACACCGGGCGGCGATCCTGGCGCGCATGCGCGAGTTCTTCGGGCTGGGCTAGCGCCGGCCGGTACGCCGCTCAGGTGGCGCCGTGCGCTTCGACGTACAGCGCGTACAGCGAGTGGCAGCTCGCCATGTAGAGCCGGTTGTTCTTGGGCCCGCCGAAACACAGGTTGGCGCAGCGCTCGGGCAGGCGGATGTGCGCCAGCGGCTTGCCCGCCGGGCTGAACACACGCACGCCGTCCAGGTCTTCGCTCTTGCCCTTGAGCGGGTAGACCTTGCGCCCGCCCACGTCGGTGGGTTCGGCTTCCAGCGCGCCGTTGCTGCCCCAGCCGCACCACAGGTTGCCGTCGCGGTCGACCTTGAAGCCGTCGAGCGCGCCCTGGTCGGCGGCGTCGATCAGCTTGGTCTTGTTCGTCAGCGTGGCACCGTCGGCGCCCACGTCGTAGCTCCAGATGCTGCGGTTGGGCGTGCCCTTCCACTCCACCACGTAGAGCTTCTTCTCGTCGGGCGAGAAGGCCAGGCCGTTGGGGTTGACCAGGTCGGTCAGCACGGCGCTGATCTTGCCGCTGGCGTCGATGCGGTAGACGTTGGTGGTGGCCTGCTCGGGCTTGGCCCGCGAGCCTTCCCATTCGCCGTTGATGCCGAACAGCGGGTCGGTGAACCAGAGGCTGTCGTCGCTCTTCACCACGATGTCGTTGGGCGCGTTCAGGCGCTTGCCTTCGAAGCTGTCGGCCAGCACGCTGATGCGGCCGTTGGCGTCGGTGCGCGTGATGCGTCGCGTCACCGAGTGTTCGCAGCTGATGAGCCGGCCCTGGCGGTCGCGCGTGTTGCCGTTGGCGTAGTTGGCGCCGGCGCGGAAGACGCTGAAGCTGCCGTCCTTCTCGCTGTACTTCATGATGCGGTTGTTGGGGATGTCGCTCACCAGCACGTAGCCGCCCGATCCGCCCTGGTCTGGAAAGTACACCGGCCCTTCCGCCCAGCGCATGCCGCTGGCCACCTGCTCCAGCGTGCTGCTGTAGATGCGGTAGCGCGCGAACGAGGGGTCGAGGATCTGCACCGCGGGGTCGGGGTAGCGCTGGTTGGGCTTGAAGTCGAAGGACTGCGCGCGGGCGATGCCGCTGAGGCCGCCCAGGGCGGCAAGGCCGGTGCCGGCAGCGGCCTTCATCAGGAAGTCGCGGCGGGGCTGGTTCGTCTGCATCGGGGGTCTCCTCGTTGTTCGTGCTTGTGGTTTCACGGGGCAGGCAGCGGGGCCGGCGATATCAGCCGCCCATCGCTGAAGAAACTCTGCAGGTTGTCGAACACGCGGTCGGCCATGGCCTGGCGGGTCTCGACGGTGGCGCTGGCGATGTGCGGCAGCAGCACCACGTTGTCCAGCGCCAGCAGTTCGGCGGGCACCTCCGGTTCGTGCTCGAACACGTCCAGGCCGGCGCCCGCGATGCGCTTCTCGGCCAGGGCACGCACCAGCGCGGGTTCGTCGACCACGCTGCCGCGCGAGACGTTGACGAGGAAACCACGCGGCCCCAGCGCGGCCAGCACCTCGGCGTTGATGAGGTGGCGCGTGCCGGCGCCGCCGGCGGCGATGACCACCAGGTAATCGGCCCATTCCGCCAGCGCCAGCAGCGAGGGTTCGTGCGGCCAGGGTGCATCAGGCACCGGCCGGCGGTTGTGGTAACGCACGCTCATGTCGAAGCCCAGGGCGCGGCGCGCCACGGTGCTGCCGATGCGGCCCAGGCCGACGATGCCCAGCTTCGCGCCGCTGACTTTTCGCCCCAGCGGAAAAGGCGCCGTGGCCGGCGAACCCGCACCGCGCCAGGCGCCGCGGCGCACGTAGCGGTCGGCGGCGCTCAGGCCGCGCGCGGCGTCGAGCATCAGGCCGAATGCGGCGTCGGCCACGCAGTCGTTGAGCACGTCGGGCGTGTAGCCGACGGCAATGCCGCGCTGCGCGGCCGCCGCCAGGTCCAGCTTGTCCAGGCCGACACCGAAGCTGGAGATCACGCGCAGCTTCGGCAAGGCGCCGATCAAGGCCGCACTGGCGCCCACGGCGGCCGAGGTGACGAGGCCTTCGAACTCACCACCCCGCGCGGCGAGGAAGGCCGCGCGGTCAGGCTCCTCGTGCAGGCGGTGCACGTCGAAGGCCTCGGCCAGGCGCGCTTCCAGCGCGGGCAGCAGCTTCAGGTTCTGCAGCAGTCGGGGTCTTGTTCCGCTCATCAGCGCTCCAGCGCTGGACGCTTGGGGTTGAAGGTCCAGCCCGGAATGAGGAACTGCATCGCCACCGCGTCGTCGCGCGAGCCCAGGCCGTGCTGCAGGTAGAGCTGGTGCGCCTTTTCCACCTCGACCATGTCCAGCTCCACACCCAGGCCGGGCTTCTTCGGCACCTGCACCAGGCCGCCCTGGATCTGCAGCGGCTCTTTCGTCAGGCGCTGGCCGTCCTGCCAGATCCAGTGCGTGTCGATGGCGGTGACATGGCCCGGTGCGGCCGCGCCGACATGCGTGAACATGGCCAGCGAAACGTCGAAGTGATTGTTCGAGTGCGAACCCCAGGTCAGGCCCCAGTCGCGGCAGGTCTGGGCCACACGCACCGAGCCGGCCATGGTCCAGAAATGCGGGTCGGCCAGCGGAATGTCCACCGACTGCAGCGACAGCGCGTGGCTGAGCTGGCGCCAGTCGGTGGCCACCATGTTGGTGGCGGTGGGCAGGCCGGTGGCGCGGCGGAATTCGGCCATCACCTCGCGGCCCGAGTAGCCGTCTTCGGCGCCGCAGGGGTCTTCGGCGTAGGCCACGATGCCGTGCATGTCGCGCATCAGGCGGATGGCGTCTTTCAGCAGCCAGCCGCCGTTGGGGTCGAGCGTCACGCGGGCCTTGGGGAACCGTTCGTGCAAGGCGCGGATGGCTTCCACTTCCTCGTCGCCGCGCAGCACGCCGCCCTTGAGCTTGAAGTCGTTGAAGCCGTAGCGCTCGTGCGCGGCCTCGGCCTGGCGCACGATGGCCTGGGGCGTCAGCGCGGTCTCGTGGCGCACGCGGAACCAGGCGTTGGGTGCACCCGGTTCGCTGGCATAGGACATGTCGGTCTTGCCCTTGTCACCGACGTAGAAGAGGTAGCCCAGCATCTCCACGGCGTCGCGCTGCTGACCTTCACCCAGCAGCGCGGCCACCGGCACGCCCAGGTGCTGGCCCAGCAGGTCAAGCAGCGCCGATTCGATGGCGGTGACGGCGTGGATGGTGGTGCGCAGGTCAAAGGTCTGCAGGCCACGGCCACCGGCGTCGCGGTCGGCGAACTGGCGCTGCACGGCCTGCAGCAGGCGCTGCTGCGAACCCAGCGGCTGGCCGACGATGAGCCCGCGCGCGTCTTCCAGCGTCTGGCGGATCTTCTCGCCGCCGGGCACTTCGCCCACGCCGGTATGGCCGGCACTGTCGGTCAGGATCAGCAGGTTGCGCGTGAAGTAGGGGCCGTGCGCACCACTCAGGTTGAGCAGCATGCTGTCGCGGCCGGCGACGGGGATCACACGCAAGGCGGTGATGAGGGGTGTGGAGGGGATACTCATGCAAAGGCCCTGGCGCGTAGGGGCTGCCAAGTTAGGGCCACGCGCAGCCCTGGGCAAGGGTGCTGGCCCAGGGCTTACCCTGATCGAAGGTCGTGCTGTCCCACGCCTTAGGCCCCGGGGCCCGGGGTCTGGTCTTGCACACACTCCGAGCGCCCCTGAAACTGTCTGACATGCCCTTCGAACTGACCTGGGAGCCCCGCGGCGTCTATCGCCGCTACCACGGCGACGTGAGCATCGCCGAGCGCCGCCATTCACTCGAGCTGATCTGCGGCGACCCGCGCTTCGACGACCTGCGCTACGCGATCACCCACTACCTGGACGTGCAAAGCTACGAGATCAGCCGCCAGGCCACCGCCGAGATTGCGGCGCTGCACATCGCGCCGATGCGCACCAACCCGGACATCGTGGTGGCGGCGGTGGCAGTGGACGAGAAGGTGATCGAAGAGATCCGGCACTTCATCTCGCTGGGCTTCATCAGCCAGCCGTATCGGGTGTTCGCCACGGTGCAGGCCGCGAGAGCCTGGGTGGCTGAGCAAACGCAAGCCGGCGAACGAGCCCCATGAACGACAACGATGCCACCGGCCTGAAGAAGGGCCTCACCAGCTACGGCGACCCCGGCTTCTCGCTGTTCCTGCGCAAGGCCTTCATCAAGGGCGCGGGCTACACCGACGACGCGCTGAACCGGCCCGTGGTGGGCATCGCCAACACGGGCAGCAGCTACAACCCCTGCCACGGCAACGCGCCGCAGCTGGTGGAAGCCGTCAAGCGCGGGGTGATGCTGGCCGGTGGGCTGCCGATGGAGTTCCCCACCATCTCGCTGCACGAGAGCTTCGCCGCGCCGACCAGCATGTACCTGCGCAACCTGATGTCGATGGACACCGAGGAGATGCTGCGTGCACAGCCGATGGACGCCGTGGTGCTGATCGGTGGCTGCGACAAGACCGTGCCGGCGCAGCTGATGGGTGCCGCGTCGGCCGGCATCCCGGCGATCCAGCTGATCACAGGCTCGATGCTCACCGGCAGCCACCGCGGCGAACGTGTCGGCGCCTGCACCGACTGCCGCCGCTACTGGGGCCGCTTCCGCGCCGGCGAGATCGACGCCGACGAAGTGGCCGAGGTGAACACCCAGCTCGTGGCCAGCGTGGGCACCTGCTCGGTGATGGGCACGGCCAGCACCATGGCCTGCGTCGCCGAAGCACTGGGCATGACCCTGCCCGGCGGCGCGTCGCCCCCGGCCGTGACGGCCGACCGCATGCGCATCGCCGAGCAGAGCGGCGCGCAGGCCGTGCAGATGGCGCACGACGGCCTGGGCATCGGAAAGATCCTGACCCGCGCCGCCTTCGAGAACGCCCTGCGCGTGCTGCTGGCCATCGGCGGATCGACCAACGGCATCGTGCACCTGGCCGCCATTGCCGGGCGCATGGGCCTGGAGATCGACCTGGCCGCGCTCGACCGCATGGGCCGCGAAACCCCCGTGCTGCTGGACCTGAAGCCTTCGGGGCAGCACTACATGGAGGACTTCCACCACGCCAGCGGCATGGCCACGTTGCTGCGCGAGCTCAAGCCGCTGCTGCGGCTGGAGGCGATGACGGTGACCGGCCGCTGCCTGGGCGATGAGATCGAACGTGCGGGCCCCGGCTTCGCGCAAGGCGTGGTGCGGCCGCTCAGCCGGCCGATCTACCCACAAGGCGGCATCGCGGTGCTGCGCGGCAACCTGGCCCCGGGCGGCGCCCTCATCAAGCAGTCGGCGGCCGACCCGCGGCTGATGGAGCACGAGGGCCGGGCCGTGGTCTTCGAGAACGTCGAGGATTTGCTGACACGCATCGACAGCGACGACCTGGACGTGACGGCGCAAGACCTGCTGGTGCTGAAGAACATCGGCCCCAAGGGTGCGCCCGGCATGCCCGAGACGGGCTACATCCCGATCCCGCGCAAGCTGGCGCGCGCGGGCGTGAAGGACATGGTGCGCATCTCCGACGGGCGCATGAGCGGCACGGCATTCGGCACCATCGTCCTGCACGTCACGCCGGAAGCGGCCGTCGGCGGCCCGCTGGCCCATGTGCACAACGGAGACCGCATCCGCCTGAGCGTGCAGAACCGCGAGATCACGCTGTGCGTGCCCGACGAAGAGCTGGCGCGCCGCGCGGCGGCGTCACCGGTGGTGGAGCCTAGCGCGGAGCGCGGTTACCGCAAGCTGTTTCTGCAGGCGGTGACCCAGGCCGACCAGGGCGTGGACTTCGACTTCCTGCGCGCTCCGAACATGGTGGGCAAGGTCCCTTGAGCGCGGGCCTTGTTGATCAGCAGCGCCCGTCGCCGGTCTTCTGGTAGAGGTCGTTGCCGAAGTACAGCGCCGCCCCGTAGCCGCTGCGGTCGCGCGGGTTCATGCTCACGCGGTAGGGCAGGCTGCGCGTGCCGCCTGCGGCCGACTGCAGCAGGAGCGTTCCACCCGTCGCGTCCCCGGTGGCTGACCAGGTGCCGCCGTTGGCGCCAGCGCTGCTGGTGAGCGAGCCTGCAGAACCCGAGCTGGAGAGTTCGCCACCGGTGGTGTAGCGCCCGCTGGTGCACAGCGTCAGCCGCGCTTCGCGCGAGTAGCCGCCACCCTGCGAGATGGTGAAGAACTGGTAGTCGCCCGCGATGGGTGCCGCCTTGGGCGGGGCCGAGAAGACGAGCGAGCGCGCCAGCGCATCGACGCGCGCCTGCAGCTGCGCGAACTGCGGCGGCGTGGTGAGCCCCACCACCACCGCTGCACCACCGAAACGCGACAGCACGCCGACGCTGCGCACACGAATGGTGGTGCCGTCCTGCGCCTGGCCCTCCAGCAAGCCGGCGAAGCCCGTGGCGCCCGGCAGCTCGAAGGGCTGGGCTTCGGCAACGGGCCGGGCGACGAAGCCGGCCTCTTGTATGCCCTGGCGATAGCCGGCCAGCAGTTCTTCGCGCGAAGCGCGGGGCAGGAAGCGCACGATCATCAGGCCGGCCTCGGTGTCGGAGACGACGAGCAGGAGGTCGTCCTTGTCAGCCGTGCGCCAGGCGGGCGGCACGGTGAAGCCCAGGCCCCAGGCTTCGCGGTAGAAGGTGGGGCGGGCGGTGCGGGTTTCTTGTGCTGTGGCAGGGGTGGCGGCGAGGGAGAGGAACGCGACGACGAGCGTCAGCGTGAGGTGGGTGGCTGCGGTGAGGAAGGTGCTGCGCATCGGGTGCCCCGCTGGCGCCGGCGCGCGCCGTTTGGGGAGATTCTCGCGCGCTCGATGACGGTTCGAGGCGGATCGTCAACGGGCCCACTGTCTAACCGAAAGATGCTCGGAACGTGGTGGCATCCAGATGGCAATGCTGGTCGATCGACCCGTCCAGCGTGAACATCCTCGGCGACGTCCTGAAGTCAAACAGGCGATAGAGATGGAAGGCGTCCGCCCGCTCGCGCGAGAAGCTGACTTCATTCGCAGAAACGAAAAACGGCGTCCGGTCTCCGAAAGTGGTGGTCTTGACCTCAATGAATCGCTCCGTTCCATCAGCCTCGTACGAGCGGATGTCGTAACCCAGGCCATCCCCTTCGGCACGGGACGCGTGAATGACACGCTCTGCCAGTTGCGCGGCCCCGACTTGCACCAGTCGCCAGCGCTCAAATTGAAGAGCAAGCTCTTCGCCTGCCAACCCTAGAGACCGGTTCTGAGCTTCACGCTGGAGATAGTCCCGCTGGACAGGGGCGCGCCGGCAGGCCGGCACCGATTCGCGCGCGACGTGGTCTCGCTGGGGTGCTTCAGTTCGGACGCGGGTGAAGTCGACGAGTTCGGCAGTCGCCGCCGGGCGTTGGACGATGGCCAGCGCAGCGTCGTCGAGTACTTCGTGGATAGCCACTTGCCGAGTCACCTCTTCAAGCAGCACGCTGCGTTGAAAATTCGCTCTCGGTTGGTAGCCCCTGAGGTACGGATATCCCAGTTCCAACATCACAGCGCTGATGTTCGCGTGCTTGAACTCGATGGCCCCTTCGGTTCTCCCGGGCAACCGGGCCATGAGTTGCCGGCGATGGTCTGACTTGTTGTAGCGCTGGCCCGCGAACTCCTTGGTCAGCATGGACAGGTAATCGGCAACAGTCAGTGCCACTTCCTCAGGCGTCCAGTCCGACCCCGTGATGTCGGAAATGCGACGGACATCGAAACCCAGCAACTGGAGTTTGCGAACCACCGTTGAATCGCCGCTCGAGAAGTCCTCAGCCCGCAACCCGCCTGTGCCTGGAAACTGGTGCGCTAGCGCTGCACCTGCGATGGCCTTGGAGTCGGCCCACTTGCCCGATCTCGGGTCTCGAACGACGTATTCCCGAGACTTGCCAAATCCGTAGTGCGCGAGAAACGCCTCTTGTCCCAGGGTGCTGAACTCGTCGAGCGCAGCCTTAACGGCGTCTGCGCTCGTCAGGTCAGCCAGCGAGAGCTTCACGACTCAGATCGCGCGTGCGTTTGCTACTCTAGGGTCTCAAAAGGGGATGCAAATGCCACCTGGGAGATTTGCACACCGAATGAGACGCCATGAGGATCCCGTCTAACCGAAGATGCAAACATCCTAGGGCCCTATTGGTGCCACGATAGGCTCGCACTATTGTGCTCCAGCCCATGCGCCGCACGACGACCGCTGTAGGGCAGCATGAGTCGGTCACCACCGGCGGCTCCCTCGCGGCTTAGCCAGCCAAGACACTGCCGTCGGGTTGCTGGTCGGCCCGGTATCACTTCTCGCCGCGTGGGCGTAGACACCTCGGGCTGGTCCTGTGGGTGGCAGCGATACGCTCACTCAGCGATTCCTCACCGCTTGAATCACCCTCGCCGAGCCAACGACTGCGAGTAAGGACTTTGCTCTTGTAGTGCCCACGTACACGGACTCCCAAAGCTCGCCATCAAGAACTTCATCGCCAAGCCACAGTACTACGGCTTGAGCCTCGAGCCCTTTGAATCGAGCCACGGTGTCCAGTAGTACGGATGTAGTCTGCCCGTGGACTTCAACAGCCCATCTGACACCGGCCAAGGCCGCCCTAGGTTGAAGCAAGCCATATGGAATGGCCTTCGGGCGCTTCGCGATAAGGACCGCTACGTCCTTTACGTCGATTCGCTCTACTGAGGTCCATTGGTGAACTCGGCGCGCAACAGCATCAGCCTGCGCGTCATCACCCTCCGCCGCCGCCCAAGTGACAGCGGGCCCGGGGAGTTCCGGCGCGTCCACCTCGTTGCCTCTGTAGAAGCGGTATGCGGCTTCATGAATTGGAGCCGTGTTGCGGCAATTCGCAGTGAGGTAGAAGGGCTCATCCACCACGGGAACGTTGGCGCGGCGCGGGTAGAGCGTCTGATTCTCGTCGACGAACAGGTACAGGTGACCGTGTTCCTGGTCGCGTAGCAACAGCTCCACACCAAACCAGTACTCGTCCAATGCCGGCTTGGCGCCAAGCATGGCTGCCGCCAATTTGATCGATGAGCGCGTGCCTTTCCTTGGACGCCTGCAGGAAGGGATCCTTGATTGAATTGGCGTTGCCGTGGCGGTCGACCGAGTGCCATGCGCCAATGGCGGGTTCGAAAGTCACGCCTCCCCCCTTGACCTCCACCGCCAAGATGCCGAGGGTTGGCGACAGCACAGTGAAATCCGCTTCACCCTCATTGATGCGACCTCGGGTGTCACGGTAGAGCCACTTGGCGCTGTAGATGACGAGCAATTCCTCGGGCAGCTGGTCGCGGCATTCCTCGTAGAAGCGGGCTTCGGCGCGCGACGGGAAAGCCCGCAGCTGCTCCGCATTGAGTTGAGGAATCATTCTTGCCACAACGGCTCCTTCGACAGAGTCATCTTGGCCGGATTGAACGGCTTGTTGACCTGCTTCCCGTCCTTCAAGATAACGTGAACGTTGGAGAACTTCCCAGCAGTTCGAACGCTGATGATGCGTCCGACTCCGACTCCAGAGATGTCGATGTAGAGGTCCTTCTCAGGTATCGCCGGCGCGGTCGATACGGACTCTGCCGCGGCCTTCCAGCCAACGTCAAACCTGAACTGGTTTGTCAGGCCGAACGGATTCTTCAGGAGATGAAGCTGCCCGCCGACGCCCGGCGATGATGCGGAGCACTTTGGCTTGGTTCTCCGTCAATCGGATACGCTGCGCCTCGGCATCATCGATAGCCGCCCGTAGGACCGGGCGCACATCTATAGGTCGGCAGAGAATGTCCTCGATGATGCGCAGACCCCGCGCGCCCGGCTGAGCGTCTATAGGCTGATGCCAGTAGCGCATCACGCGGTTGACGACGCTTCTCTGACTGCGCAAACTCGACAACACAAAGCCAGTAGCGCTCACCAGCCTGCTGAGCCTTTAGGAGCTCTGTGGGAGTGAGTGCGACGCCCTCCTGAGTCCACGCCTCCGATTGCCCCTTGACCTCGATGAACTCCTCCTCGCCGGCGGCATTGATGGCCAGGACATCGAACCCCGGATTGTTGTGAGGCATCTCCGTCACTGAGGTCCAGCGAGAAGACTGGGTCTGAAGGAAGTACTGGACTGCCGCTCGGCCCGTGGCTTCCCGTGCCGCCAACTTCGCGGGGTTGCTTACAGCCTCTTCATGGGCGGCCGACCCGGGCCCCTCAACGTAGCTCAGCAGCCTGCCTTTCTTCGTTCGAGGCGCAGGTGGGGTGCTTCCCGCTGCCGACCCACCGTCGGGTCGTTGCGACCCTGCCGCAGGACCTGGCGCAGAGCTCCCAGGGTGCCGCGACGGGTCGACGCCGTTCCCGCCGCGCGCTATCAGTGGTCCCGCGTGCCCCGGCGCGCCCGACCCGACCACAGGTCTTGGCGTCCCAGCGCCCGGTGAGGGCCTTCCAGAGACCTCAGGTATACGGGCCCTTGTCGGAGCGGGTGGCGTTGATGTAGTTGGATCAGGCGCTGGTGCTGGTAGTCTTGGGGCGGGCCAAGTGCTTTCCGGAGTAGCGCCCTGCCTGTTGCCAGGGGTACCTGCCACTTGGTAATCGAGCCTGCGGAACTGATGGAGCCGCAGCAGTTCATGTTCGACGTCCGATTGGCGCATGAGGAACAGGCGCCAATCGCGGCAAGCGACGACCTTGCTGGGGCTCAGGTTCTGGTCGCTTATCGCGTGAAGAAGATACAGGAAGCTCTTCTCAGGCAGATGGAACGAGACGAACTCCTTAGCCACTGAGCCGCGTAGCAGTCCGAAGTCGACGGCCATCTTCAGAAGGCCTGCTGCGACGCGCTTCGTGGTTTGCTCTGACCAGGCATGCTCCGTCACGCCGCCGCGTTGTCCAATGCTCGCGAGATATCTCTCTACCTCCTCGGGATGGACCCGGAACGCGCCCGCTTCAAAAGACGAAAAGAGCCAGATCTCGAAGAAGTCTCGGACGAGAAACTCATCCCGCGTCATGTGCCAGAGCAGAATCGGCTTCCACTCTTCGATAGACAAGCCGTACTTGGCGAGCATGAAAAGCGGGCGATCGCGCCCGGCAGGGTCAAAGCGGCGGTTTAGAACCTTGGCTACATCGCGGAGCCAGGTCACGCTGTTCGCGCCGATGAAGTTTTCATCGCGGAGGCGATCGAGGTTCTCGCGCTTGGAGCGACCGAAGTCCCACGCAGCCATCACCGCGTAGGTTTCTTCGATCATCGAGCCCTTGATGACCGTGAACGAAGAGGCAACGTTTGCGCGCGACTCAACCTTCACGCATCAGCCTTCCGGGCATACGGAACGGCCAGTGCCGCAGGCTCGCCGCGGGCAAAGCCGAGTGCAAGGAGCACAACTTCAGCTTCGCTGCCTGAAAACACACCTGGCAGAGGAACAGCACGCCCTTCCGCTATGCGTCGAAGCTTGCTGTAGGCCTCAAGGTCTTGCTCACCGACGAGCTCAAAGGCTCGTAGGACTTCGACGAGATCGGTGCCCGGCAGGGAAGCCAGATTCTCGAAGAAGGCTGTCCACTCACTGGCGTTGTCAAGCCAGTGTTCCCAGCGGGCATCGAAGGCTTCTTCTACGGCCTCCGGCAAGCGCCAAAGCGTGACGCAGCCTGGAGGATCGAATACCTCACTGCATCGATGGGCGGCGACCGCGAATACCGACCGCGCTTGGGCGAAGTGATGAGTCCTCGGAAACCCTCGTCGGAGGGCCAATGCGCCGACACGGCCAAGCTGGCCCTTGGTGTTCCACCACTTCGCAAGGTCCATCTCGCCAAACCGCGCGACTGTAAGGCGCAGCTTGAGAAGCAAGTCGAGATCAACTTCTATCGACGTGACGCTCACCTACGGCCTCCCCAGGCGTGATTCTTATCAGATGACGGAACCCTCTTGGTTTCCGATCAGAACTCTTGCTCCTTTGGCGCACACCCTCGGGTTACTAGGGTAGGCGCGCATCGGGTGTGACGGATTGCGGATCTTTCGAGAAACTATACAAAGCTCGAAGCTTAGGCCAGTCGCAACAACTAGCTCCAATCAGTCGCAATCTTGTGGCGGGAGTCGCAACTAATTCGGCGGCCTACGTGAGACCCTAGAGCTACACGTCGATATTCGCCGCCCGCAACGCATTCGCCTCGATGAAGTCCCTCCGCGGCTCCACCTCATCCCCCATCAGCATCGTGAACACCCGGTCCGCCTCGATCGCGTCATCGATCTGCACCTTCAGCAGCCGCCGCACGGTCGGGTCCATCGTCGTTTCCCACAGCTGCTCGGGGTTCATCTCGCCCAGGCCCTTGTAGCGCTGGCGCGCCACGGCGTTTTCGGCCTGGCCCATCAGCCACACCATCGCGGCGCGGAAGTCGGCCACTTTCTGTTCCTTCAGCTTCTCGCCTTCGCCGCGGCGCACCACGGCTTCGGCACCCAGCAGGCCCAGGAAGCTCTTGCCGGCTTCGGCCAGCACGGCGTAGTCGGCGCCGTGCACGAAGTCCTGCGTGATGACGCTGCTCTTCACGTTGCCGTGGTGGCGGCGGCTGATGCGCAGCAGGTGCTTGTCGGTGCGCGCGTCAAGCTCCGCGCTGACCATCGCGTCCTTCAGCGCGGCCTGCAGGCTGGCGGCACTCTGTTCAGCCGTGGCGGCGCTTTCCAGGTCCAGCGCCAGGCCACCGCCGATGGCGCGCACAGCGTCGCCGTCCATCCAGTTGGAAAGCCGTGTGATCACGCCGTTGGCCAGCAGGTAGGTGCGTGCCAGGGCTTCGAGCGCGCTGCCTTCGATGGGCGCACGGCCGCCAGCTTCGTTGCCGTCGGGCAGCACGGCCGCACCTTCAAGCGCCACCTTCAGCAGGTAGGCGTCGAGCTCGCCGCCGTCCTTGATGTACTGCTCCTGCTTGCCCTGCTTCACCTTGTAAAGCGGCGGCTGCGCGATGTAGATGTGGCCACGCTCCACCAGCGCCGGCATCTGGCGGTAGAAGAAGGTCAAGAGCAGCGTACGGATGTGGGCGCCGTCGACGTCGGCGTCGGTCATGATGATGATGCGGTGGTAACGCAGCTTCTCGACGTTGAAGTCTTCGGCGCCGATGCCGGTGCCTAACGCGGTAATGAGTGTGACGATGGCGTCGCTGGACAAGAGCCGTTCGTAGCGCGCGCGTTCGACGTTCAGGATCTTGCCGCGCAGCGGCAGGATCGCCTGGAACTTGCGGTCACGGCCTTGTTTGGCGCTGCCGCCGGCCGAGTCGCCCTCGACGATGTAGATCTCACACAGCGCCGGGTCCTTCTCCTGGCAGTCAGCCAGTTTGCCGGGCAGGCCCAGGCCGTCCAGCACGCCCTTGCGGCGCGTCATCTCGCGTGCCTTGCGTGCGGCTTCCCGGGCGCGTGCGGCGTCGACGATCTTGCTGCAGATGATCTTGGCGTCGATGGGGTTCTCGAGCAGCCAGTCGGTCAGCAGCTTGCTCACGATGTCTTCCACCGGGCCGCGCACTTCGCTGCTGACCAGCTTGTCCTTGGTCTGGCTGCTGAACTTGGGCTCGGGCACCTTC
This sequence comes from uncultured Rubrivivax sp., assembly GCA_964423075.1. GTDB lineage: Bacteria > Pseudomonadota > Gammaproteobacteria > Burkholderiales > Burkholderiaceae_C > Rubrivivax. The sequence continues at coordinate 76,447 of CAYREA010000006.1, forward strand.
ACGCTGACGACGCAGGCCAGGCCTTCGCGCATGTCGTCGCCGGCGATCTCGACCTTGGCCTTCTCGGCGATCTTGTTTTCGTTGATGTAGTTGTTGATCACGCGCGTCATCGCCGCGCGCAGGCCGGTGAGGTGGGTGCCACCGTCGCGCTGCGGGATGTTGTTGGTGAAGCAGAGCACGTTCTCGGCGTAGCCGTCGTTCCACTGCATCGCCACCTCGACACCGATGTTGGTGTTCTGGTCGCTGATCTTGTCGCCCATGGCGTGGAAGATGTTCGGGTGCAGCACCTTCTTGCCGGTGTTGATGAACCCGACGAAGCCCTTCACGCCACCGGCGAAGGCGAAGTTGTCCTCCTTCGCGTTGCGCTCGTCCACCAGGCGGATCTTCACGCCGTTGTTCAGGAAGCTCAGCTCGCGCAGGCGCTTGGCCAGCACGTCGTAGTGGAAGTCGATGTTGGTGAAGATCTCTTCGTCGGGCAGGAAGTGCACCTCGGTGCCGCGCTTCTCGGTGTCGCCGGTAATCTTCATCGGGCTGGTCTCGAAGCCGTCCCGCACTTCGATCACGCGGTCTTGCGTGATGCCGCGCTTGAACTCGATGGCGTGCACCTTGTTCTCGCGCCGCACCGTCAGGCGCAGCCATTTGCTCAAGGCGTTCACGCAGCTCACGCCCACGCCGTGCAGGCCGCCCGAGACCTTGTAGCTGTTCTGGTTGAACTTGCCGCCGGCGTGCAGCTCGGTCAGCGCGATCTCGGCCGCGCTGCGCTTGGGCTCGTGCTTGTCGTCCATCTTCACGCCGGTGGGAATGCCGCGGCCGTTGTCGATGACGCTGATGCTGTTGTCGCTGTGGATGGTGACGACGATGTCGTCGCAATGGCCGGCCAGCGCTTCGTCGATGGAGTTGTCCACCACCTCGAACACCAGGTGGTGCAGGCCGGTGCCGTCGGAGGTGTCGCCGATGTACATGCCGGGCCGCTTGCGCACGGCTTCCAGGCCTTCCAGGATCTGGATGCTGCCCTCCCCATAGGCCGCGCTGGCTTCGCTGCCTGTAGAGGCTGCAGGGCCCTCGGCGCCCGGTACGGCGCGCTGGGTGACACCCTCGCCGAGCTTGGGTTGGGGTTCGGTGGGCTTTTGCGGGTCGGTCATCGGAAGCTCTTTTCGCTCGCTGGGCCCCATCTGGCGGGCCCCTTAGAAACGCTGAAGCGGGCCGTGGCCCGCTGCGGTGTGGGTGCTTGGCGCCCGGCTAGATGCGCATCGGCATCACCACGTACTTGAAGCCGGGCTGGTCGGGGATGCTGAACAAGGCACTGGCGGCGCTGTCCTGCAGTTCGAGCTTCACCATCTCGTGCGGGCTGTTGGCCAGCACGTCGATGAGGTAGGTGACGTTGAAGCCGATCTCGATGGCGTCGCCGTTGTAGTCGATCTCCAGCTCTTCCTTGGCTTCTTCCTGCTCGGCGTTGCTGGACGCGATGCGCAACACGCCCGGTTCGATGTTGACGCGCACGCCCTTGAACTTCTCGCTGGTGAGGATGGCGGCACGCTGCAGGCTGGCCAGCAGCGGCGCAC